>JAFLCO010000549.1 GCA_017303535.1 Planctomycetota bacterium | reverse complement strand
GAAGATCGCCGCGATGATGGACAAGTTCGCCGTCATCCGCTCGGTGGTCGGCGCGAAAGGCCCTCACGACGGCGAGCAGTGCCTCACCGGATGGCCGAAAGAGTCGCTGGCGTTTTTGGGCGGCCGGCCGAGCATCGGCGCGGCGCTCACGAAATTGCGAGGCCCGGTCGATCCGTCGGTGCCGGCCTTCGTGGCGCTGGCTAAAGATACGCAGCACAAGCCATGGAGCGACGCCGGCCGGCCGGGCTTCCTCGGGCCGTCTTACGCCGCGTTCCGACCAGAAGGCCCCGGCATGGCCGATATGACCCGCAGCGCGACGATGTCGCTTGAGCGGTTGTCGAGCCGACGCGATTTGCTCGACCGCTTCGATCGGCTGCGGAGCAACATCGATGCTTCGGGCGCCATGGACGCCGCCGATGAATTCGGCCGGCGAGCCTTCGACGTACTGACTTCGAGCAAACTGGTCGATGCATTGGACCTAACCAAGGAAGACCCGCGGGTTGTCGCACGCTACGGCAACGGGCAGCCGTACAACTTTCAGTACGATGGCGCTCCGACCTGCAACGAAAATCTGCTGCTCGCGCGGCGCTTGGTCGAAGCGGGCGCACGCTGCGTTTCGCTTAGCTTCGGCCGCTGGGATTCCCACAGCAAGAACTTCGACTTGGTCCGCGACCACGGTGGGAAGCTCGATCAGTGCCTGTCGGCTTTGGTGCAAGACCTGGACGAACGGGGCATTTTGGACGACGTGACGGTCATTGCTTGGGGCGAGTTCGGTCGCACGCCGCGGATCAACGATAAGGGAGGCCGCGACCATTGGCCGCAAGTGAGCTGCGCGATTCTCGCCGGCGGCGGATTAAAGACCGGTCAAGCGATCGGCAGCACCAATCGGCTCGGCGAACGGGCCGAGTTGCGGCCGTGCCATTTCCAGGAAGTGATGGCGACGCTCTATCACTCACTGGGCATCGACGTGAGCAAGGCCACGATCAACGACCCGGCGGGCCGACCGCAATACCTGCTGGAGATGCAGCAGCCGATTCGCGAACTGGTGTAGCCCTCGCTACGACCGCTACATTCGTCGCCGTCTGCATAACGCCGCCGCACGAGTTCACTCCGTAACGTAGCGTTGTTTGAGCGTGATTTCTCGGGCGCAGCCGCCCGTCGTAAGCATCCGCTCAAACCTCTTGCGGTGCGGCATGCGCTTCGTTCTTGCTTCTTTGCTCATTCTTTGTTCGGCAGCGTTCGCCGTGGCCGCCGAGCCGCGCTGGACGCTCTCGTTCACGCTGGACAACCAGCGCATCGAGGGAACCCCGCTCGATTGGACGGAGCAGCACGCTTATCTGCTCTCTCGCGACGGGCGGCTGTACGACTTTCCGACCAGTCAGGCCAAAGACGCTCGCAAGAGTTCGCCGAACTTTCGCGGCTACTCGGCGGCCGAGATGCGCGATCGCTTGAGCCGGGAACTCGGCAAAGCGTTTGAGGTCACGCACACGGGCCATTATCTCGTGGCTCATCCGCGCGGGCAGAAAAAGGATTGGGCGCCCCGCTTCGAAGAGATGTATCAGCAGTTCGTCCACTACTTCACCATCCGCGGACTCGCGCCCAAAGAGCCGGAGTTCCCGCTCGTGGCGATCGTGTTTCCCACGCAGCAGGACTTTCAACGCTATGCGGCGGCCGAAGGTTCGCCGATGGGCACGGGTTACCTAGGCTACTATTCCGGGCGCTCGAACCGCGTGGCGCTCTTTGATCAACAAGGCTCCGGCGGAAGTTCTAATGCCAACGCCGATACCGTGATCCACGAAGTCACGCATCAGACGGCCTACAACACGGGCGTGCATCGCCGGTTCGCGGCCACGCCTCGCTGGTTGGCCGAGGGGCTCGGCACGATGTTCGAAGCTCGCGGGGTGTGGAACTCGCGCAGCTATCCGAAGCAAACGGATCGCATCAACCAAGGTCGGCTGCGAGATTTCAAGGCGGGCTTGTCGCAGCGTCCGAAAGGCCTGATCGCCGAGCTGGTTTCCAGCGACCGCTACTTCGAGGCCGACGCGGCTTCCGCCTACTGCGAGGCCTGGGCCTTGTCGTTTTACCTGGCCGAAAAGATACCGCGCAAGTATTGCGACTATCTTTCGCTGACGTCGCGCAAAGCGACGTTCGCCGACTACCCGAGCGCCGAGCGATTGAAGGACTTCACGACGATCTTCGGCGCGGATCTCAAGCTGCTCGAAGCCCAATTTCTGAAGTTCATGAGCGAATTGTAGGGAACGCCTTCCGTGGCGTTCCATGCGGTCGGTCACCAAGTCGCGGAACGTCACAGAGGGCGTTCCCTACAGAACTATCGCTTCTCGGCGTCGTTCGGCACGGCCGTGCTTTGCGGCGTGGCCCGGAACTCAATCAGCGATACTCGATCCTTATTATAGACGTGCCGCGCTTCGCGCTCCGCTTGATCGAGCACGCGTACCTGACCGGCGGCTTCAATGCGGTCGAGGAACGACGTTGAGGCCACGATGTAGAGCGGCTCGGTCGTAGCCGGCAGCGGCAATTTGTGCGGATAGTCGGTCTGCCACACCTCGCGGTTGTGCCCCAGCCGCAGCGGCCGGTCGATGTAAAACGACACCTGCGACTCCGGCAGAAACAGCAAGTGTACCGTTTCGTCGGGCGGTACGTGCGTCGCCACGCGGCGGCCGAACTCCGCCAAGTTGCGATACGAATCGTGGCTCGGCATAATCCAGGTTTGCACGACGACCGCAGCCCCCCAAATCGTGCCGAAGAGCGCCGCGGGAACACCGTCGAACTTGCGTCGCATCTCCAGGACGATGGCCAGCGACACCCCGCCGGCTGCGACGA
>JAFLCO010000548.1 GCA_017303535.1 Planctomycetota bacterium | reverse complement strand
CCGTAGACTCCTGGTCGGAACTGGCCGTGTAGCCGTTGGCCTTAAGGATGAAACGCCGGTTTTTCAAGCGCGGGTCGGCGGCCAACTGCTTAGATGTATTGCTCGCCGTGGTGAAGAAACCGAAGACTAAGGCAGCTATAAGTCCGGCGGCGATGATCACGGGCAAAAATTGCTCGAGCGTCCACTGCGCCGCAGGTTCCACGGGTTGTTGCAGTCTGATTGCGCCTTCTCGATACATGACGAAGTAGGCGACGGCCCACGCCGCGAAGAGCATGAGCAGTGCACGCGTGCCTCGCCACGGCGAATCCTTACGGCGACCGTCGGGGTGATGCGTGCGCGCATATTTTGATGCCGCGCGTAAATCGTCTGCATTTAGATCAAAGCGTAGTTCGGGCAGCGTTGTACTGCCGATCGTCGTCGCATTCCGGCTCGCGTGATGCATCGCCGCATTCTACTTGACCGTGGCCGGCAATGCGTGTCTGCTAGACGGTGTTTTCCCGGCCGCTTTTCCCGCCTCGTCGCCGCTTGCGAGACTTCGTAATGCCCCGCCTTTCGCTTGGCTTATCGCTCCTGTTGACCGCCGCACTCGGGCTGACCGCACAAGCCGAGAATTGGCCCTGCTGGCGTGGTCCGCGGGGCGATGGAACCGTGACCGACGCGAAGCTGCCGACGGCGTGGAGTGATGATCAAAACGGCAAGCAGGAGAACATTGTTTGGAAGGTGCCGCTGCCGGGAGTCGGCCATTCGTCGCCGGTCGTCTGGGACAACGTCATCTTTCTGACGACTTGTCTTGTCGACCAGGGCGACGGTAAGACGCCGACCGATCGGCTGCTCATGTGCCTCGACAAGACGACGGGCAAGGAAAAGTGGCGGCAGTCGGTTTGCAAGTCGCCGCTGGAAAAGAAGCATACGCTCAATAGCTTCGCCTCAGGCACGCCGACGACCGACGGGCAGTCCGTATTCGTAACGTTTCTCGAGAGCGACAGCCCGGACGAAAAGAAGAATCACGGCCAGATGGTGGTTGCGGCTTATGACTTTGCGGGAAAGCGATTGTGGGAAGTGCGGCCAGGCGAATTCTCCAGCACCCACGGCTATTGCAGTTCCCCCGTGTTGTTTGAAGACCTGGTCATCGTCAACGGCGACCACGACGGCAACTCTTACATCGTGGCCCTGCGGCAGGTCGACGGATCGACCGTGTGGAAGACGCCGCGTGAGCATAAGACCCGAAGCTATTGCACGCCGATCATTCGCCGCTTCGGGCCAAGTCCCGACGCCCCGCCGCAGCTAATCCTCTCGGGCAGCAAAAGCGTGTGTGCCTACAATCCCCGGACGGGCGAGCGGATCTGGAACATCGACGGACCGACCGAGCAGTTTGTGGCGTCGATGGTCGACGACGGCAAGCTGCTCTTCATGACCTGCGGCTTCCCCGAGCGGCACATTCTGGCGATCAAGCCAGACGGCAAGGGGAACGTCACCGAAACGCACATTGCCTGGCGGTCGAAGGACAACTGCGCCTATGTGCCGTCGCCGATCATTTGCGACGGGTACTTTCTGGTGGTGGCCGATAACGGCATTGCGAGTTGTTTCCGAGCCGCCGACGGTGAGCGGCTTTGGCTCAAGCGGATCGGGCCGGGCCACAGCGCTTCGCTGCTTACCGCAGGGGGCTTGGTGTATTTTCTTTCCGACCGCGGCACGATGAAAATTATTCGACCCGGCAAGGAGTACGAAGAGGTGGCCGTCAACGAACTCGGCGAAGATTGCTTCGCATCGCCTGCGGCCAGCGACGGCAAGCTCTACGTTCGCTCCGTCGGCCACTTGTACTGCATTGGCAAATAGTCGACTTTCGCCGTTCGGAATTCGTCATTCGAACTTAGTCATTCGTAAACATGTTCCCACGTCGCTCTCTCGGTTGGCCGATCACGCTTGGCGTGGTGATGATCGTCCTAATCGTGGCGCTCATCGTGGGCTGGGTGTTCGCCGCCGCGCAAGCCGCAAAGATCGCCGATTATTGGTGGGTGCTGCTCGCGGTCGGGGCGACGTTCCTGGGCCTCGTGCTCGTCGGCGTGGTGCTATACCTGTTGATTTCCATTAAAGAAATCAACCTCAACCAGCGGCAGTCGAACTTCATCGACAGCGTGACGCATGAACTAAAGAGCCCGATTGCGTCGATGAAACTCTATTTGCAAACGCTTACGCGGCGGCAGGTTTCGGAGAAACAGCAGGCCGACTTTTTTCGCTTCATGCTCGACGACCTGGAGCGGCTCGATAATCTGATCAACCACATGCTCGATGCGGCCCGGGTGGGGCATCTTTCCAAAGACGAAGCGGAAATAGTCGAAGTTGAGCTTTCGCGGCTGCTGCAAGAATGCGCCGAAGCGGCGTGCCTGCGACACTCTCTACCTAAGGAAACCGTGACGCTCGACCTGCGCCCCGCCGTGTTGCGAGCCCGACCGATCGACGTCGACATGATCTTTCGCAACCTGATCGACAATGCGCTCAAGTATGGGGGCACGCCGCCGGAAGTGCATGTTGAGATGTGGCCCGACGGCCGCGGACATGTGGTGACGCGCGTTTCCGATAGCGGCCCCGGCATTCCGCTCCAGTTGCGGCGCAAGGTGTTCGGCCGTTTCGTAAGGCTCGGCAGCGAGCTTGAACGCAAGAAAACCGGCACCGGGTTGGGCCTCTTCATCGTGCGCACGCTCGTGAAACGGTTGAAAGGGACGGTAACCATCCAAGGCCGCGGTTCAAAACGCGGAACTGTGTTTGAAGTCGAACTTCCGGGCGAACCGGCACCGGCGGAAGAGCGGCAATCGTCGAATTCGGAAACGCCGACCTCCGCGTCTA
>JAFLCO010000547.1 GCA_017303535.1 Planctomycetota bacterium | reverse complement strand
GAGCGGTATGACGCCGAGAAAACAGCCGTGCGACTCCCTGATCGTTGTGAATCGCGTTCGATTCAGGTACGGCGTCAACTCCCAGGTGTCAACCATATCTCGCAGCGAACAAAGCAGGGCGACAAAGCGGCGGCAATTCTCTCGGCGACCTGATTCCGACGGCGTAACGTATTCAGCTTGCGTGGAGACCCCTCGATACTCGCTCAGTCGCTTGGAAAATGCATGTACGAGACCCGTTATTGCGGAACTCTCGACGGCCTGGCACTGAAGAGCTTCGATGAACTTTAGGCACCAGTCCTCGCCGAGTTCTTCCACCGCCACGAGATAGCCGCGGCTAATTGCGGCCCCGCGACGTACGGCGCCGATCGTCGCGGTTCTATAGCGCCCGTCCAGTCCCAATGCGGCAGCTTGCCAAACTTCCGGCGCCGTGACGGTAGTCCAGGAGTCGCCGCTTTCTAATTCGTCGAACAGAGAGGTCAGCGCGCGAATGAGATAGTTGCGGCTGCCTTCGATGACGATCATTTCCGACTCGAAGTCTTCCAGGAGAGCGTCGACTTCGCGAATCTTCTGGTCGACGAGTTGTCGCATTACTTTTCGCGACGAGCCGAACAGGCGATCGTAGTTTTGTCGAATCCGCTCTCGGCACTCGTTCATCTCCTTTAAACGATCCGCATTTGTGCTCGGCACGTCGTTTCGCGTCTCTAAATCTTCACGAATCGCTTGCATCGTCGGTCGATCGACGGGTTCGTAGGACGTACAACGAGCGATGATGTCGAGAATCTCCGGGTTCTCTCGAAGCAGCGTGGGATTTCGGTCGAGAATGCGGTCGCGGACTTTGCGACGCCGATCGTGACCCCGCAACTGGGGTTGAAGCTCCAAACTGACTCCCGTGGATAGGTAGAGCAACAATTTTCCGAACGAATACACGTCTACGGATTCCGTCTGCACGAAATCGCCCCTGCGATCCCGCTCGGGTGCCCGATAAGAATGGTTGTTTTGGTCCATGTTCCCCGCCGGCAGGAAGACGCTCGACTCGCCGAAATCAATGAACTTCACGAAAGACTCGTCGCCGTCGGCGACGAAAATATTCGGCGGCCAAATGTCGCCGTGAATTACCCGGCGGCGATGCACGCTCGCCAACGCCTCGGCCAGTAGCCGTGCGATTTGATACCAGCGGCCGGCATCCTGCAGCCCGTGCCAATTGCTCCAGTCGAATTTCGTGATCCCGTTCCGAAGATTGATGATAGGGACGTTGCCATACCGCTTAAGCCACTGTTCGAGAGAAATGAATTTGTCAAGGTATTCTTGACACGTGACTAAGTAGCGATGATTCCGAACCCATTGCCAATCGAAGTCGATGATGGGATTGGCGTGCCTGCAGCCGATCAGCCTTCTACGGATGTGGCTCCATTCGAGAATCGCGCGTTCTTCCGAGTAATGTTCCCGGTCCGCGCGTTCTTTGGCGGTGAATGCGTCGGACGAACCGATGTTCGGAAATTTCAGTACGACGTTCGTCGCGCCGTCAATTTGCTTTCCGGCCGCATCGCAAGGCAGGGCCAAAAACGGAAGTGCGAAGCCGCCTTTGTCGAGCGATTGTGTGATCCGATAGTAACGCGGGCAGTGGTTCAGCCAAGGAAGTCGCCGGCGGTCGTCGAGGGGAAAGTCCAAGGGAGCGTTAAAAGTCCACACAGACCCGGCGTTGATGACCTGCTCCGGTTCCATTCGAGTTTACCTTGTGAGGGCGGGGCGTTGCGACCGCCCCGCGGACTATCTAGTGGGCGAACGATCGTCCTTAGTCATGAGATGCGGCGAACTTAAGGCGGAGCGGATGTTGGGTTTGCGCCCCTTCGCATCCAAAGCGTTTTCGTCGGCTCCGCGTTCGAGCAGCGCCCGAATCATGATGCCGTTGCCGATCTTTCCGGCGACATGCAACGGGGTTTGTCCTTGCGAGTCCCGACAATCGACGTCCGCTCCATTCTGCAGAAGTAATTCGAGAATGCGTATGTCCCGGGCGTTCACCGCGGCATAGTGCATGGGCGTGGCATCGTCCCATTGCCGATCGACGCTCGACCGTTCGGCCGCGAGCGCTTCCTGAACCGCTTCCACATCGTTTCTGATGATCGCGTTGAGAAGGCTTCTATGAGGGGTTGCTGCGTCCATGTTGAATAGTCTCGTCATCCTGAATAGCAACGCTCCACCGCGTTGTAAAGCAAAATGCTCGCGAATGAACTTATTACACGCTGAAATGCAATGTGCTCTACTCGATACGAATTCCGCCATGCCCGAATGTATCCTGCCGTAGACGACCCCTCGCCTTTCGGCGACCGCGTGCTTTCGTGCGCCGCTATCGCTCTGGTCGCGACTTACGCGACTTCCCCTTTCGCCCGCTGGTGCTGCGACTGAAGGCAGGCTTCACCTTGATCGGGCCATCAGAAATTCGTCAAAAACATCAGCCCGCCGCGCGCTTTGTCTTCGGTCCGGTAGTAGGTGAGGCTGTCGCCGAAACTTGAATTGCAGGCAGGCTGGTTCGTCATTCCAGCCCAATAGGCGTAAATGGGCACAATGATTTTGCCTCGTGCAGGGTGCCCGTCATCCATTTTCGCATCAATGCTGTAGGCATCCATGCCGCTCATAGCGGGCTGCGCAATGGTGGTCCTGCTGTGCATGTAGGGATAATAGATGCCTTGCCCGCCCATCGTAATCTGGTTGCCTAGAACCGGGGGGCTTCCCGGAAAGCTGCAGATGACCGGGCTACCGGAGGCGGCGATCATGCTATCCAATACAGGTGCGACCGTATAGCCGATCGTTTTCTCGGCATTGCTTCCCAGCACGTTTCTTCCCGGCAAATTGAG
>JAFLCO010000546.1 GCA_017303535.1 Planctomycetota bacterium | reverse complement strand
TTTTCACGGCCGGCCGCGACCTGGATCGCTTCGTCGTGTGGGACTACGTCAACCGCCGCCGGAGCATCATCTCGTGAGCGGCTGGCTCCTCTACGGAGCGACCGGCTATACGGGGCGACTCATTGCGCGTGAGGCCGTAAAGCGCGGACTGCGGCCGATTCTTACCGGCCGAGACCGTAAGACCGTCGGCAAACTTGCCGACGAACTCGGTTGTGAAAGCCGTGTGTTCGCGCTGAACGCCCCGGCCTCCGTTGCCGCGAACTTGCATGACGTTCAGGCCGTGCTGAATTGCGCCGGTCCGTTTGCCCGCACCGCGCCGACGATGATTGCCGCTTGCATACAAGCAAAGGTTTCGTACCTCGACATCACGGGCGAGATCGAAGTCATCGAATACGCCGCCGCGCAAAACGATGCGGCCCGAGCGGCAGGCGTCGTCGTCATGCCGGCCGTCGGCTTTGACGTCGTTCCCACCGATTGCCTGGCCGCGACGTTGGCCGCCGCCATGCCCGGGGCGACGCATCTCACGCTCGCCTTCACCGGCTCGGAGACTTCCCCCGGTACGGCCAAAACGATTCTTGCCGGCCTGCCCGAAGGAGGCCGAGCCCGCGTGGCCGGCCGCATCGAGAAGGTGCCGGTCGCTTGGAAGAAGCGAACGATCCCCTTCTCCACCGGTCCGCGCGAGGCGACGAGCATCCCCTGGGGCGACGTCGCGTCGGCCTACTACACGACCGGCATCCCGAACATCGACGTGCTGATGGCCGTTGACGAAGTGAGCGCCAACCAAATGCGCAAGCTTCGCAAGCTCGCGCCCCTTTTGAAGCTGAGCGTGTTGCGAAGCGTCGCCGATTGGCTGGTCGACCGCCTCGTAAAAGGCCCGACCGACGACGATATGGCCAAGCAGCGAACTCATCTCTGGGGCGAAACGCGCGACGCCGCAGGCCGCACGGCTTCGGCGACGCTCGATACCCCCAATGGCTATCGGCTCACGTCGTACACGGCCGTTGCGGCGGTCGAGCGACTACTGAAAGGCGGCGTCGAGCCCGGCTTTCAAACCCCGGCCCGAGCCTTCGGCAAAGAGTTCATTCTTACAATGCCCGACGTGCAGATGTCGAGCATCGTCGTGTCGGAGCCGCCCATCGCATGACGAGTCGTTGCAAAGCGGGCCGATGCCTAAGCCTCGGCCCGCCTGCATCGCGGAAGCGTGTTAGAAGTACGTGTTCACGATGTTCTCAAACAGCTCTTGTCGGCCGCTCTTGTTCGCCGTGATTTCGCCCTTCTCGAGCATGTACTTCTCAAGCGAAGCGAACGAGTGCTTGCCGGCTTCGATCTCGGCGCCCACGCCCGAATCCCACGAGCTGTAGCGTTCCTCGACCATCTTCTTCAGTCGGCCGTCGGCGCGGATCGCGGCCGCGATCTTGAGGCCGTGGGCAAACGCGTCCATGCCGCCGATGTGGGCATAGAACAAGTCGACCGGTTCGAAACTTTCGCGGCGTACCTTGGCGTCGAAGTTGAGGCCGCCGGTCGTGAAGCCGCCGTACTTCAAGAGCACGAGCATGATCTGCGTCGTGAGGTAAACGTCGGTCGGGAACTGATCGGTGTCCCAGCCCAGCATCAGGTCGCCGTAGTTGGCGTCGATCGAGCCGAGGAAGCCCTGCATCGCCGCGTATTCCAGCTCGTGATGCATCGAGTGGCCGGCCAGTGTGGCGTGGTTGGCCTCGATGTTCATCTTGATGTGATCTTGCAATCCGTTGGCGCGGAGGAAGTTCACGCAGGCCGCGGTGTCGTAGTCGTATTGATGTTTGGTCGGCTCCTTCGGTTTCGGTTCGAAGTAAAACTGACCGGTGAAGCCGATCTGCTTGGCGTAGTCGACGGCCATGTGCATGAACTTCGCGAGGTGATCGACCTCGCGCTTCATGTCGGTGTTGTAAAGGCACTGATACCCTTCGCGGCCGCCCCAAAACGTATAGCCTTCGCCGCCGAGTTCCTTGGTCACTTCCAAGGCCTTCTTCACTTGCGCCGCGGCGTAAGCGAAAGCGTCGGCGTTGCAACTCGTCGCCGCTCCATGCATGTAGCGCGGGTTGCTGAAGAGGTTTGCCGTGCCCCAGAGGAGCTTGATGCCGGTCCGCTGCTGTTCTTCCTTGAGCACCTTCGCGACGGCGTCGAGGTTCTTGTGGCTCTCGCTCAGCGTTTTGCCTTCCGGCGCAACATCGCGATCGTGGAAGCAGTAGTACGGCGCGCCGAGCTTCTCCATAAACTCAAAGCCGACCCGCGCGCGATTGCAGGCGTTGGCGACGTCGTCGGTTCCGCTTTCCCACGGCCGGTGCATGGTGCCCGGGCCGAACGGGTCGCCGCCGTTGCCCCGGAACGTGTGCCAATAGGCGACCGAGAAGCGGAAGTGATCCCGCATCGACTTCCCTTCGATCTTCTCTTCCGGGTTGTAGTGCCGGAAGGCGAGCGGGTTCTTCGACTGCGGCCCTTCAAACTTGATCTTGGAAACGTCGGCAAACGCGGCAGACATGGCGATGACCTCTTAGGCTATGTGGAAATGCGATGATTTCGGCGGGGTAGTCGGCACGCAGATTTCATGACTCGGCAAACCGAGCAATTTGGCAGATTGAATAACAGTCGGCAAGCGGCACACCGGCGGCGTGCTGAAATGGATGCATTAGGGAATCGCCGCAATTCGGCCGTTGCCGACGGAATACTCAAACCCCAAATCAGTTCCCGCGCTTTGCGATCCGACGGCCCCGCCCTCGTCCGAGTAGTCTCGCCACACGCTGTAGACTCTGAATCGGTTTCCGTTGCGACGGAAGCCGAGCGGCCGATCGGAATACGGGTCGACGGGGACGGAGGCTGCATATTCTGGAA
>JAFLCO010000545.1 GCA_017303535.1 Planctomycetota bacterium | reverse complement strand
GACCTCCGCGCTCGCCTTGCCCTTCGCGGCGCGGCCGTCCTTCCCGGCCTGCTTGCTCGTCGCGGCCGCCTTGCGCCTCGCGACCGAATTTGCCGCGCGGCGGGCGGGCATCTCCGCGACCTTCACGACGCGGCGCGTCTGTCGTCGGTTCGTCCCCTTCGGCAACCGGTGGCTTCGCGGCGGCCAGCAACTCCGCTTCGTCCACCGGTCGCGCTTGCTCCTGTGGTCGGCAACGTTGTTTCCCGGTCGACTCGCGCAGCGACTTTAATTCGTGCGGCGTCAGCGGCCGGAACTCGCCGACCTTCAAGCCCTTCATCGTCACTTCGCCGATCGCGATCCGCTTGAGCGTCAGCACTTTGTGGCCGACCTTCGCCAAGATACGGCGAATCTCGCGGTTCTTTCCTTCGTTGAGTACGATCTCCAAGAGCGTGCTCTGCGGCAGCTCCTTTTTGACGTAAACGCTCACGCAGCGGGCCACGCCTTCGGCCAGGTGTACGCCTTGTCGCAGCTTCTGATACACGGCCGGCTCAGGCCGACCGGCGACCAGCGCCGCATACGTTTTCTCGACGCCGAACTTCGGGTGCGTCAGCCGATTGGCAAGTTCACCGTCGTTGGTGACGAGAATCAAGCCTTCGCTGGAAAGATCGAGCCGGCCGACCGTGAACAGGTGCTCGCGGTCGGCTTGCGGCACGAGATCGACGACGCGCGTCCGGCCCGACTGGTCGTAGTTGGTGCTGACGACGCCGTCGGGCTTGTTGACCAAGTAGTAAACCGTGCGGCTCGCGACGCGGAGCGCCTCGCCGTCGACCGTGACCGTCGCCCCTTCCGGAACGCGATCGCCGAGGCGAGCCGTGCTACCGTTGATCTGCACGCGCGCGGCGGCGATCAGCTCTTCGCAGTGTCGACGACTGCCGACCCCTGCGGCGGCCATGACCTTCTGCAACCGCACCCCTTCGGGCGTGACGTCATCATCGGCGCCGGTCCGCTTCGGGCCGGTCTTGCGACCACCGGGGCGGCCGAACTTCTTCTTTGGCGGGCCATAGGCAGATCGGCCGGAGGGCGATTTGGAAAACTTCGACGACTTACGCGGCGGCGGACGATCATCGCGGGGCATGTGCGGCACCAGACTGAGGACATCGGACGAGAGGAGGCCGCGAGGAAACGTCGCACGGCGCAGAACGGTCCATCGTACTTGTCGGGGTCGAAGTGTTATAGGGTTCAGGGGTCGGGGTTCCGGGTTCTCCTCCAAGCTCCGGGCGGCTGAAGTTCCGGAATTCCGCAAATGCCGGCGTGAACGCACTTTCCGTCGCGTCCGTATAGCTCGGTAGAGGCACGTTTGGACCTCTCGTGAGTTTGCCCCCCTGACGCAGGCGCAGTAGGCTTGACTTTGGAGTTCTCCACCCAACTGTCCTGCTCACGGCAGGGGGATCGCAGGGTTCGTCGGCCAGAGTAATCACCGCAACCCTATGGAGATCACTCGGAAGCCTGGGTAGTCTGGGTTGCTTTGACGTTAGTTTGGGAAGTCTTTCGAAGGTTTGAAATCGTGGCGTAACTCCAATAACAGTCATTTCTTGCCAACTGGCGGCGCGGAGCCGCATGGTGAGGATTTCATGTTAGAATTCGTTGGAATTTCCCCGGCCCGCTGAAGATAATTCGATGGCTTACGGGGAAAGCAGAACCGCAAAGCCGTGGCTGACTGCAGGAGGCACTAATCTCACCCTTTAGCCTCTGCGACACGCGCCTTTGCAAACATGTCCACCCGACGAATCGACCCGACCTTCGTTTTGGACGACCCTGAAGTTTGTTTTGCGGTTCACCTCGATAACCAGATGAGCCCTTGGGAAAGGGCACCAGCCCGGTGTGGGCTGCGGGCTTTCGTTGCCTCAAGCGATTTTCAACCTTCGTTCGTTGCCTGCCGCAGCCGATCACTGGCCCAGGCAAATGCGAACCTCGGTCGATCATCGTCGGCACGAAGCCGGCGGCACGTCTCGGCGGTTTGTTTCCGGCAACATGTGACATTTGAGCAACATGTTGCGGAACGACCGCAGTTTCGACGCACCTGACTGTGAGGGTTTCGATATCTCCACACGATTCAAAACTTCGCTCGACACGCACGAACACGACACGAAAAACACTGTCAGAACACGGATCAGTTAAGCAGCACTAATTACCGACCGGTGGGAACGCGAACTATTTGCGTCCCGGCGGGCACTTAGCGAGGAGCAGGGCATTGTACGACGCATTGTTGGAAGACTTGGACGACGAAGAAACGCCGGGCGTAGAAGAAGCGGCGGAACTCGTCGACAAGGATGAAGCCGTTGACGAGCTGGCGGAAGACGATGATGTCGTCGCCGTAGCCGAAGACGCCGAAGCGGAAGCCGATCTCAAGGGCGACGACGTCGGTATGGTCGCCGACGACACCGACTCCTGGTCCGACGACCCGGTCCGCATGTACCTCACGCAGATGGGCGAAATCCCGCTGCTCACGCGTCAGCAAGAAATCGCGCTGGCCAAGCAAATCGAAATCACCCGCGCTCGCTTCCGCCGCAAACTGCTCGAATGCGATTTCGTCATTCAAGACGCGGTTCGCATCCTCCGCCGCGTGCACAACGGCGAGCTTCCCTTCGATCGCACCGTCCAGGTCTCGGTCACCGACCACCTGGAAAAAGAGCAGATCATGGGGCGCTTCCCGCACAACCTCCGCACGCTCGACGTCCTCCTCAAGCGCAATCGCGAAGACTACCAAACCGCCGCCGGCAAGAGCTCGAGCAAAGCCGATCGCAAAGCCGCTTGGAACCGCCTCGGCCGCCAGCGCCGTCGGGCCGTTCGCTTGGTCGAAGAACTCGGCCTGCGCACGCAACGCATCGAGCAGAAGATCCGCGCCCTGGAAGAATTCAGCCGCCGGGTCGATGAACTCAAGTCGAAGATCGTC
>JAFLCO010000544.1 GCA_017303535.1 Planctomycetota bacterium | reverse complement strand
AGGCGACCTGCGAGCTCTACGACCCTGTCACCGACACGTTCACGCCGATCGCGAGCATGGGCACGCCGCGCACGGGGCACACCGCGACGCTGTTGGCGAACGGCTCGTGCGCCGGTTTGGGTTGCGCGGAACCGATCTGTTGCAAACCTAGCACGCAGACGGCGGCGGCCAGCAGGGCTTTGCCGAACGAAGCGGATGTAGCGAAGCGACGCATGAAAGGAGCCTCCATGACTTAGGGGAGTTCGCGAAACCGGAGCACCGACCACCGCAAGCCGGCGTCGCCGCTGCCGACGTTATAAACCGGACTGCCCGCGGTGAACCATTCTTCTTGCGTGGCGGGCCCGGCAGCCGCGGCAATGGTGATGCGCGGCGTGTACGCCATGCCCCAGCCCTGGCAATAGACCGGAAAATATCGTGTGCCGTCGGCATCGTTTTCTTGGTCGGGAAAGAACGACCAAATGAGGGACCACCAGCCGGAGCCGACGTTGAATTCCGAACGGTTGCCGATTTCCATTGCTCGGCAAATCAGTCGACCGCGAAGGTCGAACGTCGTGGCTTGTGCGCCGGCCGGGGCATTCAGTTTGGCGAACGTCGCCACGGTGCCGGTCACCGTCGTCGTCGAGTTCGCGTTGACTTGTACGTCTTGTGCGGCAACGATTGCGGGCAGGCGGACCACGGCCGATGAACCGTCGACCGCTGGAAGCGACGCCGGTCGCAGGCTCACGCCCGTGCCGCCGACGATCACCTTGCCCGAGGTGATAATCGTGCCGACGACGCTCGCGGAACCGGAGAGCGTGACGTCGCCGCTGCGGAAGAAGAGGCCGGCCGGATTGGTGCGTGGATCGGCCTGATACGTCGAGTTACTCACCGAAGCGGGCAACGTCGGCACGGTGAACGTCTTGCCGCCGGGATAAAGTTGGTAGCCGCTTATCGTTCCGGGATGGTTCCAGTTGCTGGTATTGGATCCCGAAGCGTTGTTGATCGTGACACCAAGGTTGCCGGTGATAAGATTACGGACCGTTGAAGTCGTTGCCGAGTTCGGCAAGGTCAGCGGGCCCGTGAACGGCCGGCAGTCGGCGTAGCCGCCCGTGCGCATCGCGTTCAAGTCGCTCAAGTAGCGACTGCGAGCAGAACTCGGCGAGGGATAGGTGACGGCAAAGTTCGAGAGGCTCCCTTGGAAGCGGGCCGCGCCGTCGATGCGAAACGGAATCTGCAAGTTAACGTCGTCGGTGCTCGTCTGATAGACGACGAAACTTTGCATCGTCGACCAAGGGGCGGGGTTTGCCGACGTGCCGCGCGGGACCAGCCGCGCGACGGCTTCGACCTTGTACATGGTCGTGGTCGTCGCAGCTTGCGGATCGACGGCATAGCCGGTGGACGTGATGGTCACGCGAAACGGCCAATCGCCGGCTTCGGGCGAGTCCGGCGTGAGGCGTTCGTCGCCGGTCGTGTAGGTGACGGCATACGTCTGCCGCGTGTTGATCGTGCCGGTGAATGTGGAATCGGCGCCGGTCCAACCGCTGGACTGGCTCATGCGCCGCAGCGCCGCCGAAAGGCCCGTCCAGGCCGCTTGCCGGGCTTCGCTGCGCAGTTCGCCGTTGGAAGTTCCGCGCGCGACTTCCGTTTGGGCGCGAACCAAAGCGTAGGAGACCGCCAAGGTCATGGCGATCATACCGAGGACCAGCACGACGGCCACGCCGCGCCGCGACGCGCGACCGCGCGCGACGCAGCGTCGTGTCAAACGGAAGCCGGCGTCGTGTTGGGCGGTGATCGTCATCGGGGGCGAGGTGATTACTTCGTCAGGCTGTAGTAAAGCGTGGCCGACCCGAGAAACGGCAGTGGTGCTGCATCGGCGGGCGCGACGCCGCTGTCCGTGTAGTCTTGGCTCATCAACTGCAACTCCGTGCGGAGCCAAACTTGCCGCAGTCCCGCGCCGGAGCTGACCAACCCTTGCGGCCAAGCAATGTCTTGCCAGGCGAGCGTGCCATTGCGGAGGGCTGTGATTTCGGCGGCTGTTGGGTGGAGTTCACACTCGAATCGCACGGCGGCCCGTTGGTTCGTCGTGCCGGAGGTCGAAGTCGACGCAATGCGCACCAGCGGCGTCAGCACGGTCTTGGTCGTGGTCGAGGCGGTCTTGATCGACTGAATCAAGCTGCGGCCGGTCGTCGTATTGAGCGAGGCGTCGTTGAGCTGCACGGTGCGGCCGTCGGACGGGGCCGTGAACTCCATCAGGCGGCGCGGGTTCGTCGGATCGGGACCGATGATGACCAACTCGCGCACCAGCGGCGGCCCGGCGGCGTTGGCCGGCGCGCCGTCGGCGGGCGACCAAATGACGAGCGTGTCGGGGTAGCGGTTCGACGATACCGTTTCATCGACCACGACCACGCCGGGGTAGGTTTCCGTCGCGTAGGCCTGGCCGACGAAGCGGTTGATCCGATCGAGAATCACTTGGCTGTGTTGCAGTGCGCTCGCTTGACCTTCGCTGAACGTGGCCGTTTGCCGCGTGGCCGAAGCGAGGACGGAAAGGGCGCCGACGAGAATCGTCGACACCGTCATGGCCAGCATCAGTTCCAGCAGCGTGAGACCGGTGCGGCTTCGGTGTAATTTGCGTAGGTCCGTGTGCCACTGGTGGCTTGTCCACCAGTGCCGTTGCCGACAATGATCTGGGCACTGGTGGGCGAGCCACCAGTGGCACCCAACAGATTTGGCGCGGTTAGAGGCCCGGCACATAGGCCACCACGCGGGATACATAGGCCAGTTCGCGCACGCCGCCGTCGGGCTGGGCGGCCGTAATGCGAACCTCGATCTTGCGATGACTCGACGTGCCGCTGGTGAGCTTCGTCGATTGGTTCGAGTCGCTCACGTAGAAGACGTCGACCGTCTGCCGCCAGCCGGTGAAGAAGTCCGCCGGCGCTTGAAAGTTGGCGAAGCGAGTTCCTTGGCGACCGTTGTCGGCGCCCAG
>JAFLCO010000543.1 GCA_017303535.1 Planctomycetota bacterium | reverse complement strand
AACAGCAGGCCGAAGATCAGAACCAGTACAGCCGGTACGACGACGGACAGGCGTTGGCTAGCCGAGATGAGTTGCTCGACCGCTCGCATCGCTCGGCCGACGACGATTTGCGGATGCTCGCCGCGGCCCAGGCCTCGCTTTGGCATTGGCTAAACCGCGCCGACTGCACGCCGAGAAATCTCTCCGTCGGCTATTGGCTGCTGGCCCGGGTTTACGCCGTGCTCGGCAACGCCGACGAAGCCCGCCGCTATGGCCTACTGAGCCTGGAAGCGGCCCGCAACGAACCGCCGTTCTACAGCGGCTACGCCCACGAAGCCCTGGCCCGAGCCGCGCATGTGGCGGGCGTCGAATACCTGGCGGCCGACCACGTGAAAGAAGCTCGCCGCTACGCCGCGGAAGTTGCCGAGGCGGACGAACGAGCGATGTTGGAAAAGGATTTGGACGAACTGACGGCTGCGATGGAGGCGCACGAATGATCGACTATGCTACCCGGCGGCGACTGCTGGCCGCTTTGGATACTTTTTTGTCTGATCATGTTGACGCCCGTCAATTCTGCGAATCTCTTCAAGGCATCCGTTTTGACGATATCGCGGTGCGACGAACGCTCGAATATCTCGACGATACCGGATTTCTCGAATTACCTTCGACTGCTGCCATCGACAAAGAGACTTGGGACGGCCTGCAAAGGTGGCGGCTCGCTCTTGCCTCCGGCGCCGAGGTCGACGAACGCTTCACCTATGTTTGGAGATGGCCGCAGGCCGCCGCTGCATGTTGGTTTCTCGTCGGCGGAACGCTGTTACTCGCCGGATGGATCCCCGGGAACATATATCTCTCGATTGCAGGAGTTCTCACGGGGCTAGGCATTCTGAAGCTCGGTGAACTTGAAGAAACGTTGCAACCCGCCGATCCCTGGCGTTCGTTTCCGTTCAAATCGCCCTTGTCCATCGCCCAGGCGATGCATCGCGCTCCGGAATTTCGTAAGCAGCGTAGTCCACGAGTCGTTATGCGACCTCAACTAACTCGCGGCGAGGCGGTCCGCAACTATGTTTTTGCAGCGGTCTTTCTCAAATTGCTGTCGTGGCTCGGGTCACCGGCGTTGCTCCCGGCGTTGGCGATCATGCCGATCACAATCGATCATACGAGGGTCGTCGATGCTCGTTCCCGCGAAACAGCAAGCGATGCACATTGCGGCTTATAGGGTTGTAGGAGCGCTAGTCCGCGTCTGCGGTTAGAGTTCAATCCGCCGTCGCTTCCGCAAGCACCTGTCGATATGTCTCGCGGGCCTTCTCATACGCCGCGGCGGCCGCTTCCCGTTCGTTCTCGCGGATCGCCTTCACTTTCTGCCGCCAGCAGACGTCGACGGCCTCCAAGCACCACTGGGCGCTGCGCTTGCTCGCGCGGATCGGCTTTTCGTCGACCTCGATGAAGATCGGGTTCGTGTGCGCGGCGGGGAAGATGCGGACGGCCGCCCAGCTCGATTGCGTCGGCGTGTAGTCGAACTTCACGTCGTGAATCGTGCCGTCGGCCGGGATCGGCTGTTTTGCAACCGCGACGCCGTTGACGATGAGTTCCACTTCGACGGTCCGCGTGTCGCCGACGCGGGCCCGTTCGACATGCCAGTACGGCTTTTGGTCCAGCGGCTTTGTGCGGAGGTCGTCGCGCGGGTTTTCTTCGAGCATCGCGGCGGCCTGCACTTGGACTTTGCACGCAGAATTGCTCGCCACGGCCAAGAAGCTCGGCCGATCTTTATCGCCCGGTTCGCCGACGCCGAGCCGGTTGCCGCCGTCGGGCGTGATCGCAAAGTCGAACAGATGAGCCAGCCCTTCGCTGCAATAGCTCCGGCCGTCGCGGATGCCGTCGGCCCAGCGGTCGTAGTCGACCGGCGAACCTTTGGGGAGCTTCACATAGGCCCGGCCAAGCCCGACGCGTTCGCCGTAGATGCAAGGGAAATCGGTTTCGCCGCTGATCCGCGTGGTCATGCCGCAATTGAGCGTGTGGTACCAGATGTTCAGCTCCCACACGAACGGCGTGTCGACGGCCGAAATGAAATCGCACACGCCGTGGACCGTGTCGACGATGAACTCATTCGCGCCGATGCCGTCGAAGGGCGGCATGTCGTAGGTCGGTAAGCTCGTCGCGTTGACCTTCAGGCCCCAACCGCTATGCGAGAAGCCGACGACGCCCCCCTGATCTTTGCCCCATTTCAAGATCGGCAAATCCCAACTCGGCCAGTCTTCGACGACGCTTGTGCCGGGATAATCGTCTTCCTTCAGACGGAGCAGGCACAAGTGGCCGGCGTGCGAACTCGGAAAGCCGGAGACTTCGACGTCGTATCGCATCAGGTAATCGGGCAGCGACAGCTTGCTCGGTTTCCCTTCGAAGAACTGCTTCTGGTAATACCAGCACGGTCCCCACGACAGCACGCAGCCGACGTTGAGGTCTTCCCCCAAGATGTGCCGCATCATGTGCTCGGGCTGCACCCCTTCGGCCGGCGATTCGTAATGCGCGCAGCCGGCGGCATGCACGTGGTGATCGCCGCTATACCAACCTTGGTCGGCCAGCTTGATCCAACGCTGCAGGCGAAACGATTCGCGGTGCTCGCGGGCGGCGGGCACTTCGATCGTGCGTTTCAGGATGCGATACTCAGGCCCGCGGGTGAACGTGGCTTCGAATTTCCCTGGCGGCAGCAGGACGGTTTCGCCGTTGTGGCGGTAGACCTGATCGTGAAAGAAGAGATCGGGCGCAAGCCGGCGCGTGCGCGAGGGATAAACCCTGCCGAGATGGTCGCGGAAGACGAACTGGCCGGTCGTGGGCGTGCCGTCGTCGTCGAGAATGTCGAGCCTCACGGCCACGGCCGGCGCACAATCGAAGAGAATGTTCGCTTCGTTGCGGAAGCCGAGGTCTTGGGTGCCTTGGCCGACGTCGAAGGCCAGTTTCACCGAGCGCGACTTTTCCGCCGAGATGGTGGA
>JAFLCO010000542.1 GCA_017303535.1 Planctomycetota bacterium | reverse complement strand
CGTCACGCCTGCATGGCTGGCGTTGGCCGGCGGCGTACCGTTTCGCGAACCGTCGTGGCTCGTCACGTGGTGGGAAGTTTACGGCAATGCCGGTCTCGGCGAGTTCGGCAGTCGGGAACTGTGCGTGCTTGTCGTCCGCGATCAAGCGGAAATCGTCGGCATCGCCCCGTGGTACGTCGATCCGTCGCCGCTCGGCGGGCGGGTTATTAAGCAACTCGGCAGCGGCGAAGTCTGCACCGATTACCAAACTGTGCTCGTCGCGCCGGGCCGTGAAAAAGCGGTCGCTGCGGCTGTGGCCCAATTTTTGCTCGGCGACATGCACGGCGATTGGGATCGGCTTGATCTCGACGGCGTCGTCGTCGGCGATGCGGCTCTTGCTTCGCTGGTCGAAAATCTGGAAGCGGGCGACGCGGCCGTCGAGCGCCGCGCCGGTCCATCGTGCTGGCGTCTCGCGCTCCCCTCAACGTTCGACGATTACCTGGCTCTCTGCTCGAAGTCGCATCGCAAACAACTCCGCCGCTTGGAGCGCGACGTCCTCGCGACGCCGCAAGCTCGCTGGCACACGGTCGATACGCTTGAGGATTTCGTCGAAGCCTGGCCGATCTTCGTCGACCTGCATCAGCGCCGTCGCCGAAGCCTCGGCGAGCCGGGCTGTTTCCGCTCACGCCGCTTCACGGCATTTCACGAGCGTGTCGCGGTTAGCCTCTTGGTGCGCGGCGCGTTACGCCTGCATTGGCTCGAATATGAAGGGCGTCCGCTGGCCGCCGAGTACCACATCGGCGCCGGTCGCTCGGTATTCGCCTATCAATCGGGCGTCGATCCGGAGCGGCTCGATCTGGAGCCCGGCCGCTTGGCGGGCATCGCCGTTATCGGGCAAGCCATTCGCGAAGGTTTCAAGACGTACGACTTACTGCGCGGCGACGAACCGTACAAAGCCCATTGGCGCGCGGTGCCGACGGCCACCGAGCAGATTTCGGTCGTCAACCCGCGCCGCACCTCCCGAGCTCGTCACGCGGTCCACAACTTCCTTCGCCGGGCAAAACACGCCGTCCTCGGCGGTCCAGAATTTCCGCAACCGGCCAACCCAACATTAGCCCCCGGCAACTCGCCGGGGGCAAACGACGCCGAGCGATCGAAAACGCCGACGCTCGAAGCGGCGCACGGTTAAGTTTTCCGCGCAGCGGAAATCGAACCCGACGGGTTCGCGGCCATTAGCCGGTGGTCGCGCAGCGCACCACCGGAAAGCGTCGCACGTAAAGCCCCATTGCACCCCGGCAGGGGTGCCGGAAACGTCGCCGCGCGAAATCTCTGGCATCCCTCCGGGATGCGAATCTTTTATGGCGTTCTTCTTCCGGTGGTGTCGGCCTGCCGGCCTCAACCACCGGCTAATGGCTTAGAACTCTCCGGGTTCTTTGAAAGTCGCGACGCGGGCGTCTCATCGCGATAGAATAATGCCGTTCTAACCCCGAACCCTGAACCCTGAACGGCCTGTAACCTTGCCCGACGCTCTCCTTTCTCCCGACCTGCTCGCCAAGCTCGAGCAGCTCGACTTCGTGAGTCGCCGGATGTTGCAAGGGCACGTGCGCGGCGAGCGGCGCAGCACGCGGAAGGGACGGAGCGTTGAGTTCGCCGACTACCGCAGCTACGTGCAAGGGGACGATCTCCGCTTCGTCGATTGGAACATCGCAGCCCGACTCGATCGATTGTTCGTGAAACTGTTCCTCGAAGAAGAAGACCTGCACTTCTACGCGCTGGTCGACTCGAGCCCGTCGATGGACTTCGGCGATCCGACCAAGTTGCAGACGGCTCGGCAGATCGTTGCCGCGCTCGGGTTCATCGGTTTGATCCGTTCGCATCGGGTCTGCGTCGAAACGCTCGGGCAGAGCCTGAAGGTGCCGAGCCCGATCTGGCGCGGCCGGCACAATGCTTGGCGGATGTTCCAGCACATCGCGGGAGCCGAGCCGAAGGAACGCGTGTCGCTGCTCGAAGGCGTGAAGAATTTCGGTCTGCGGCATCCCGGTCGCGGCATCTTGGTGCTGGTCACCGACCTAATGGATAAGAACGGCTACGAAGAATCGCTGCGGTATCTTTCGGCCCGACGTTTCGATACCTACGTCGTACATATCTTGAGCAAGGAGGAACTGCAGCCCGACGTCGCCGGCGAACTGCGCTTGATCGATTGCGAAGACGAACACGCCGTCGAAGTCACGGTGGGCGAACCGCTGGTAAAGGCCTACGACCGGACGCTCAAGGCGTTTCTCCGTGAGGCGGAAGAGTTCTGTACCCGGCGGGGCCTGCATTACACGTTCGTCGACAACCAAGCGCCGATCGAGAAGACGATTGCGGAAACGCTGCGCCGCCGGGGACTGGTGAGGCGATGATGAACAGGTGGCAGGCGGCGGGCGGCAGGTGGCGGGGCACACGCAGTAAACACCGCGTCGAGCGACTTCAATTACTGCCTCCTGCCCACTGCCCACTGCCTCCTTGCGCCGGAGGCCGCACATGAACCCCACCGGCCCCATTCCTTGGCTGCAGCTTGCCGTGCCCGCCGCGGTGGCCGCGGCGATTCTTTCGTTTTACTTTCTCAAAGTCCGCCGCAAGCCGGTGCTCGTGCCGAGTACGTATCTCTGGCGGCGTACCATTCAAGACCAGCGCGTGAATGCCCTCTGGCAGAAGTTGCGCCGCAGCCTGCTGTTGCTGCTGCAACTTCTGGCCGTGCTGGCGGCGGCTATCGCGCTGGTGCGGCCGACATGGTCGGGCTCCATTCTGCGCGGCGGGCGGTATGTGTTTCTCATCGATAATAGCGCGAGCATGTCGGCAAGCGACGTCTCTCCCTCACGGCTCGAAGAAGCCAAACGCCGCGTGTTGGAACTGGTCGACAAGATGGGCTCCGGCGACGCCGCGATGGTCATCAGCTTCGCCGATCAGGCTCGGATCGATCAGGCTTT
>JAFLCO010000541.1 GCA_017303535.1 Planctomycetota bacterium | reverse complement strand
CGGACCCAGGAGTAGTACGACCACAACAGCGATTGGTCCGCGTTGTCGCGGTTGCCGAATCCGAGCTTTTCGCCGTTGACGAGCAGCAGGTCCGACCATTTGTAGGCCCAATAGTCGACGAACTCAGGCCGGTCGAGCACGGCGTCAATCAGCTTGTTGCGCTTGTCGGCTCCCTTATCGGCGAGGAAGGACTCGGTTTCCGCGCGCGTCGGCAAGATGCCGAGCGTATCGAGATAGACGCGGCGGATGAATTCGCCGTCGGAACATTGGGGCGACGGCATGATGCCCAGGCTTTGCAACTTGCCGATCACGAGTTCGTCGATGAAGTTGCGCCGCGGCGACTTCGCGAACAATTCCGACGGCACCGGCTTTTCGAGCGGGACGGAAATCGATGCGGTCGCGACCTTGCTCAAGTACCATGCCGTGACGGCCCCTTCGCCGTAGCCGACCGTTTTGGCGAGTCCCGACTGGTCGATCTGCACCGCCGATTCGTTGGCCGAAGTGAAGAGCGTCCACCGGGTCACGTCTTCCGTGCGGCCGTCGGTGAAGTGGGCCAAGACGATGAGTTGCTGCTCGGCGGCTTTTTTTAGCGTGACGTTCTGCGGCAAGATTTCAATACGCTCGATGCGGGCATCGTCGGGCTTCGGCGCAGGCGTGCCGGCGGCGATCCATTCGCTGATGACTTTGTATTCGAGCGAGTCGACGCGGAAACGGAGTCCGCCTTTGTGCGGCACGGCTCCGGTCGGCTTCGTGAGAATCAGGCTCCGGCCCGGATCGGTCGGCGTGATGCGGCGGCCGCGGGCTTGGCGCGTGAGCGTCGTGTAGTCGCCTTCGGGATCGTAACCGCGGAGCGAAAGCTTGAAGCCCCCTTTGCCAGCCTGAGCGCCGTGGCAGGGGCCGGTCGTGCAGCCGGTTTTCAGCATCACGCTTTCGACGTGGTTGCGGAAACTCCACTGAAAGGGTTTTTGCATTCCTGTGACGGTAACGGTAGCTGTTGCACCGCCCATGCCTTTCACTGGATACGCTTCGATTCGGGCTGTCCCATCGGCAACTGGAATCGCGACGCCGTTTTCAATGCGTACGATATGTTCGTGGCTCGACGTGTACCGCACGTCACCCGTCGGTATCTGTCCGAAGTACTTCATATTCGACCCAAGTGTGTCGCTGTACGTCACGCGTTGGACGATTAGCGATTGTCGGGCCGCCGGGCCGTCGAGTTTGATCTCCTGCGGCAGGATTTCAACGTCGTTAAACGGTCCCCGTGGGACCGCGGCCGACGTGAAAGCCGGAATCGCGGAAAAGGCGACGGCGAGTGCGCAAGCAAAGACACGAACGCGAGACATACGAAGCGCTCCCAACAATCGGCGCGAAAACGAATCGTTTAGCCGCATCGCTTGCGATGCGCGAATGCGGACGCGCATCGCAAGCGATGCGGCTAAACGTCGAAACGACGGAACTACTAGAACAGCTCTTTGATCTCGTGCTTGCCGAAATCAACGAGTGCGAACGGACGTCCTTGCGGACCGGGCAGGTGGGTTTCCAAATCGAAGCCGAGCGAACGGTAGATCGTCGCCACGATCTCGCCGGGATCGACCGGCCGCTCCGCCGGGACGCCGCCGACTTGATCGCTGCGGCCGACCACGCGTCCGCCTTGAACGCCGCCGCCCGCGAACTTCACCGTCCAGCATTGCGGCCAGTGGTCGCGACCGCCGGCCGGGTTGATCCGCGGCGTGCGGCCGAATTCGGCGAGGTTGCAAACGAGCGTGTCGTCGAGCATCCCGCGCTGGATCAAATCTTCCAGCAACGCGCTATAGCCTTGGTCGTAGGCCGGGGCGACGATGTCGCGCATGCCCTCGATCGACGTGAACGGCTTGCTGCCGTGGATGTCCCAGGTGATCTCGTCGAACACTGTAATGAACGTGTTCACCGTGACGAACCGCACGCCCGCTTCGATGAGCCGGCGAGCCAGTAAGCAGCTTTGGCCGAAACGGTTCATGCCGTAGCGATCGCGGGTCGCTTGCGATTCTTTCGTCAGATCAAACGCTTCGCGAGCTTGCGTGCTCGTCATCAAGCGGAAGGCCGATTCGAAACCGGCGTCCAGCAGATGCGCATCGGCCGTGGCTTCAAAGTTCTTCACAGTGTCGTCGACGACCGAACGCAACCGGCGACGACGATCGAGCCGCGCCTCGCCCAAATCAGCCGGCGGCAAAAGGTCCGGTACTTTGAAATTCGGCTTCGACGGGTCGGCCATCAGCGCGAACGGGTCGTGCGCCTTGCCGAGGAAACCGGCGTCTTGACCGTGTGGAAGATTACCGCCGGTGCGCCCCATCGGTTCGGGAATGATGACATGCGCCGGCAGATCGGTGCGGCGCCCCATCAGGTAGCTCGTCACGCAGCCGGCGTGCGGCGTATTGATGCCGCCGGTAAACAAACGACCGGTCTGCATCATCTGATGCCCGGTGTCGTGCACGGCCGCCGCCGTGTGGTAGCAGGAGCGAACCAGCGAGTAGCGGTCGGCCAACTTCGCCATCTGCGGAAAGATTTCCGAGATCTGAATGTCGGGCGTCGAGGTGCTGATTGGTTTGAACGGCCCACGAATTTCGCTCGGGGCGTCCGGCTTCATGTCCCAGGTATCAATCTGGCTCGGAGCGCCGAGATTGAAGATCATAATGCACGAGCGTTTGTCGTTGCCCGGCTTCTTCTGGCCGGCGGCTTTGGCGGCCGCTTCGGCCCGCGCGACGTCGGCGAGCGAAAGGCCGACAGCTCCCAGCGTGCCGACTTGTAAAAAGTCGCGACGTGTGAGGCCGTCGCAGGTTCGGGTCGCTCCGCGTCCGGAAATGCGCAACATCGCAAGGTGTCTCCGCTTGGCTCGGCCGAACGGATCGGCGAGCGTGGGCCCTGTGGTACGTGAAAGTCTGTGCCACGGGGTGTCGCTTC
Organism: Planctomycetota bacterium; assembly: GCA_017303535.1. Classification (GTDB taxonomy): domain Bacteria; phylum Planctomycetota; class Planctomycetia; order Pirellulales; family PNKZ01; genus PNKZ01. The sequence continues at coordinate 88 of JAFLCO010000541.1, read as the reverse complement.
CGCACGCCGCCCCATTTGAGAAGGGCGAGCAGTGCACAGCGAGGGGCGGCCCCCACGAATTCGTGATGGCTTGATTATCGACGGACGG
>JAFLCO010000540.1 GCA_017303535.1 Planctomycetota bacterium | reverse complement strand
GAACCGCATTTGCAGAAAGAGATCCTTTTAAGTTTTTAGAAGGAGGAATCACTAAACTAGGCTGCCGCCGTTCCCGGAAGACGACAAGGAAGGCTTCGAAGAGTTCTTCGGCTCGGAAGAAGCGTCGCTGGCGATCGGCATTTCGGATGAAGTCCTCATGCTGTCGATCGGCGCCGATCCCGTGGCCGCGGCCGTGGAAGTGCTCGGCAAGAAGTCGGGCGCGAAGAACCTGCCGCTAATGCAGGCTCAGTTGAAGGTGGGCCCGCTCATGAAGATCGCCGCCAAGCAAGTGGGCGAGGAGCAACCGATGGTCGCGGCCTTGGCCGAAGAAATGCTGAAGAGCAAGAAGGACCACTTGAACCTGACGGCCACCTTGATCAAGAACGGCGAACGGGTTCGCTTCGAGATCGAAGAAGGGATCATCAGCTCGATCGGCAAGGTCGGCATGATGGCGGCCAAGAAGGGCGGCCGCTAACAAGCGGACGTTCTGAACGCACGAAGGCGAGCGGGGGCCGTAAGGCCCCCGTTAGTCGAGAAGCCGCATACGACAAAGGCCTCGGCGATTTCAATATCGCCGAGGCCTTTTTGCTGCGCAAGTACGGACACGTCGGCGTTACGGCTCGAAGCGTCTTAGACAAGCCCCCACTTCTTCCGTAGGAACCACTCGCCGCATAGCAGCCCGACGAAGGCGACCAGAAACTCCCAGCGGTCCCACAGCGACCGCAGTTCCGGAGTTTCGCTGCGGCGATCGACTGATTGCTTTTGCAACTCGCGGACGACGTCGGCGAATTCCTTCACTTCGATCTGCCGACCGCCGACCGTCATCTCGGCCAGGCTCTTCAGCATGCCGGGATAGGCGTTGGGGTTGTCGAGTTCCAAGTCTTGGCCGAACACGTGGAAGCGGGCCTGCGCTTTGCCGAGCGGCTTTTTCGACGCGTCGTCCGCCGACACTTCGACGAGGTAATCACCCGACGGTCCCGGCGGCAACGTCAGCTCGCCGAACGTCTCACTGCCGCGGCGACGGACCGAGGTTTTGTACTTCTGACCGTCGGGCCCCGTGACCGTCGCCGCGAAGACGGCATCGGGAATCGGCGCCCCTTCGCTGGTTTGCGCGCCGACTTCAAATTCCAACTGAGCCCCGGGGCTGAACGAGCGCTGAGCCAGCCGGAGCCAAACATTCTCGCCCGTCTGATCTTCCTTGTGTGCGAGCCAGAGCACGGTGCGGCGCCAGAAGCGTTTATGCGCGGCCTCGAACCCTCGCATCCGCCAGCGCCAAGTACTGTCGGTGGCAACGGCCAAGACGCGACCGCGGGCAAAGTCGCGAGAAACGATGAGCGGCGATTGTTCCGCACCGTCGGTTGTCGCCAGCGCTAAGCCGCCGGGGGCGATGCCCGCGAAACGGTTGGCCCCTTCCAGCGGCGGCAAAGCCCTCCAGGCCGCGAGGTTTTGCTCGACGCCGCTCGTCAACTGCAGCAGCGATTGCGTTCCGCCGACCTGCGTCGGTACCATGCGAAAGGGACCCGGCAGGTGCAGATCGGCACGCACTCCTTCGCCGAAGTTCTGCCGCTCGAAGCGGTCCATCGTCACCGGCAACACCTCGGCCAGCGGCGTCGCGCCGTAACCGCCGGGCCCGAAGGAATGGATGCCGCCGAGCATCGCGAAGCCGGCGCCGTTGCGTATGGCCGTCGTGAGTGCGGTGAGTTCGGCGGCCGTAAACGCCGTCGAGTCGATGTCGCCAAAGAGGTAAACGTCGTACGCTCCCGGAGCGAACCGCTTCGCTAAATCGCTCGGTCGACCCTCAGGTCGGCGGGCGTCGAGTTCCAAATAATCGACATAGATGTCCGGCGAAGCGTCGAGCGACCGTCGCAAGAACGTCTGTTCGACGCGGGCCGTCCCTTCGATATAGAGCACGTTCAGCCCTTCGGCCGAAACGGTGACGTACGTCGTGATCTCGTTGTTCGTCGTCTTCAATTCGCCCGGCTGCACGGCCGCGCGGAGCATGACTTTGTATTCGCCGGGCACGGTCGGCACGTATTCAAACTCCAGCTTCTCGCCGATCTCGCCGGCGGCCCGAGTTCCTTGCACGCGCTTCGTGGCGACGACTTCCATCTTGCCGCTTTGCGGCGCATCCTCGACCAAGAGCTGCACCTCGACCGCCTGATTCTCAAACCCTTCGACGACCGCGGTCCCCTCTACGGCGAGCGGATTCTTGACGAACACCGGCTCGCTGGTCAGCAGGTTGCGCAGCTCGATATCGCGCGCCTGACCGCCGGCTCGCTCTTTGCCGATGCGAAACGTGAAGAGCGGAAAGCCGCGATCGGTGAGCCATTGCTTCACCGGCATCTCTGGCAACAGCGGCATTGCACCTAAGGTGCGCTGCGCACCGTCGGTCGCCAGAAACACACCCGCCAACCGCCGGCCGGCCTCGGGCCTGAGCACTTGCTCCAGCGCCGCGCCGATGGCCGTTTCGTTACCTTCTGGCGGTCCTGCGAAGGCGTACTTGCCGTCTTTGGCGGGGAGTCGTCGAGCCGTGCCGTCGAAGACGTACACCTGCGGAGCGATGTCCTCGGCCGTTTCCGCGAAAACTTCGCCGGCCGCGGCCAAGAGTTCTTCTGTGGCTTGTCGACGGGTGCGGCCGCCGTCCATGTCGTCGGTGAGCATGCTGCGCGAATCATCGAGGAGCAGGATCAGCGTGTCGGGCGTTTTCTCGATCTTCGGCACCATCAGCGAGGGCCGCAGCATGGCGACGAGCACCAAGGCGATGACGAGCAATCGCAGCATGACGAGCGTGCGACGGCGGCGCGGCGTCGTACGGTCGCGCCCCGGCCCGAACCAGAGCAACACCAACAACAGCGCGATCATCCCGGCGACGAACCCGTAGCTATACACGGGATCGAGCACGAGCGAACCGGCGTCGAGTTGCGGAGCTTCTTCCGGCGTCATCCCTTGTAGAACTTATTCGAGAGGACTTGCTCCGCGCCCAGTACGACGGCGACGACGCAAATCAAGATCGGAAACAACTCGCGCCCCCGCCGATCGGGATTCGTCTCGCGTTGC
>JAFLCO010000054.1 GCA_017303535.1 Planctomycetota bacterium | reverse complement strand
CTCGATGCCGACGCCGAAAAACTCCTGCCGTAGATTCTGATCGAACTTCCGCGTGTCCTCGTAGCCGGAGTAGCCGGAGTACTGATCCAGTTCGGCGGCCATGCCTTTCATGGCCCCTTCAAAGAGCTTTCGTTCGTCGACCTTATAGAGGTAATGGTCGCGAATCTGCGACATGGCCGTTTTGAACACGTCGAACATCGGCTCGTAGTGAGCCCTGTTCGCACTGTCGGCCTTGTGATAGCAGACGAACGAGAGTGCCAGGACGAAGACCAAGATGTAGAGATTGCGACGCGGCATGAATGCGGCCCGAGATGCGAACGGCGAAACGCTATGCTCAAATCGTATCCGCCGCGGAATCGGCTTGAAAGCTTCGTTCATGGCCTCGCGCTTGCTCGACCTTCGCCGCGGCCTGATGATAAAAGGTGCGACAATGGCCGAATTCGGCCGGAGGTCGCCGAAACTTCAACGCCGCTGCATGGGTACAACTTCTCGTCGAGCCGCCCTCATGAAGAATTATCGTCTTTCGTACGCCCCGATACTCCTGCTCGTGCTCTCCGCTGGCACTTCGCCGGCAACGGCGCAAGTCGCCCCGGCAGCTGACGCCGGCAATAAGATTCCGCCGGCGCTCGAATACTACAAAGGTCGCGAGATCGCGCAGACGATGCATTTCGCCGGTGCTCCGTGGCTCACTCGCGAATCGCGCGACCGCGAAGAAGACTGCAACAAGCTGCTGCGGGAACTCAAGCTCGAACAAGGCCAAAGCGTCTGCGACATGGGCTGCGGCAACGGCTTCTACACGCTACGGATCGCGAAGCGCGTCGGGCCAAAAGGACAGGTATACGCAGTCGACATTCAACCGGAGATGCTCAGCCTGCTGAACGAACGGGCCAAGGCCGACCGCATTCATAACGTAAAGCCGATCTTAGGAACGGTCGTCGACCCGCTGCTGCCGCCGGAGTCCTGCGATGTGATTCTCTGCGTCGACGTGTACCACGAGTTTTCCCACCCGGAGCAAATGCTCGCGGCCATGCGCAAAGCCCTTAAACCGCGCGGCAGGCTGGTGCTGGTGGAATTCCGCATGGAAGACCCGCAGGTACCGATCAAGATCGAACACAAGATGAGCAAAGAACAAATTCTGAAGGAGCTTCCTCCTAACGGTTTCAAACTTGTCCAACAGTTCGACGGTCTCCCCTGGCAACACGTCATGTGGTTCGAAAAGGATGAACCGAAGTAACGCTGCTCACCGCTGCAACTCGCTTGCGGTAACGCCCGAGCTAACCCGACATCGCCGCTGAAATTTCTATAGCCGTCCAAGGATTGCGCTGATGAAGCCATGGGTTTTACTTGCCTTCGTACTACTCAGCGGTTGCGCGAGGCCGGCGACTTCGCAAGACGCCGCGCCGGTCGCAGCCGCGTCGGAGGCAGAGTATCAGCCTCAAGTCGGCGACGTGGTGTTTCAATCGCTCCCGCATAGCACGCTGACCGACACGATCGAAGGAGCCACGAAGTCGCCGCTTTCCCACTGCGGTCTCATCGCGTACGGTCGCGGGGGCTGGGTCGTCGTCGAAGCCAACGGTTCGGTGAAGGAAACCAAACTCGATCGCTGGCTCGCCCAAGGCCGAGAAGGAAAGTTCGCGGCTTATCGTTTCGCCCCAAAATTCGCCGACAAGATCCCGCAGATGATCGCTGCGGCCCGCAGTCGGCTCGGCAAACCTTACGACTTGCGTTACGAGCTGGACGATCGGGCTTTATACTGCTCAGAGTTGGTCTACAAGGCGTTTCAAGAAGCGACGGGCGAACCGTGCGGCCGGCTCGTGAAACTTGGCGAATTGAATTGGCAACCGTACGAGCGCGTGATCCGCTACCTCGACGGCGGCGGCCTGCCGCTGGAGCGCGAGATGATCACGCCGAGAGATCTGGCCGAAGCCGAACAACTCAAGCCCGTCTTTCGCAAAGGACTTTGAGCTTAGTGCGCGCCCTTTGCAGGAGCGTGAGCATCTTTGGCGTGCGAATCTTTCGACGCGGCACCGTGCCCGTGGTCCTCTTTCTTGGCGTTATGATCACCGTCGCCGTGGTCGTCCGATTCGTGACCATGTTCGTCGTCGTGCGCATTGTGGCCGCCGGAGTCGTGGCCGTGTGATTCGTCGCTCTTGCGGCGGTTGGCGTCGTACTCGTCGACGTACTCGTTGAGCATGATGATCTCCACGCGCGAGTTCCGCCGTTTCCACATCGGGTCGTCCGCCGTCACTTGCGGTTCAAACGGCCCCGCCTGGCTCAAGCGAAACCGCTCCGGATCGATACCTTGCTGCGCGAGGAAGTCCATCACCGCGAGGCAGCGGTCGTAACACATTTTCCAAGCGACGACGGGATCGGCCTTGTCATCTTGCGTATTGCGAATGACGTGGGCCCGCAGTTCGATCTTGGTCTTCTTGCCAAGCAAGAGCGGCAGAATGTCTTTGAGTCGTTCGCGACCTTGGTCGTCGAGTGCGGCCGAGTTTTCGGGAAACGTAACAGAAGCGCCGACGCTCAGCCCCTTTTGGTTCTGCAACATGGCCAGCGACGGAATCCGGCCCGCGCCACCTTTCTTCTTCGAGTCGCTCCCTTGCTTCGAGCGCGGGGCTCCTCCTTCGAGGAAACCTTGACCGCCGGGCGTCAGGCCTGAGCCCGAGGGATCGCGGAAGTATCCGGCGATCGCTTCCTTGACCGGTTTATTCTGCGCGACGATCCACATGACCAAGAAGAAGGCCATCATGGCGGTCACGAAGTCCGCATAGGCGACTTTCCAAGCGCCGCCACCCTTACCGGCCATTTGAAACTCCTGAGACTTGAGCTGGGAGCTTAGTGCTTGGAGCCAGGAGACAGGAGCGAGAGCTGACATCTGCTCCAAGCTCTCAGCTCCAGTCTCCCGGCTCTTCTAAGCTGCCGCTTCCTTAAACAACGCGTCCAACTCTTCGCGGTTCGGGCGGCAATCGGTCGCCACGCCGCGGCGCGCCATGTCGATGGCCACCTTCGGATTGACGTCGTTGACGAACCCTTCGATGATCGACTTCGTCGTGCGGAAGAAGCCCATTTCCTGAGCGCCGAGCAACTCCATGCGGCCCACCATCGGGCCGAAGAAGCCGTACGACGCGAGAATCCCGAGAAACGTACCGACGAGTGCCGCACCGACTTTGTGGCCGATTTCTTCGACCGGGCCGTCGATGGCGCCCATCGTGATAACGATGCCCAACACGGCCGCGACGATGCCGAAGCCCGGCAGAGCGTCCGTGGTTTTCGAGAGCACGCTGATCGGCGCGTGATGCTCTTCTTCGAGCACTCGCAGTTCGGCGTCCATCAAGGCCGGCAATTGTTCCGGCTTTGTCGTCCCTTCGACGATCGGCGTCAACGCCCCGCAAATGAAGTCCATCAGGTGATGATTGGCCGAGAGCTTGTGGTACTTGCTAAAGATCGAGCTTTTGTGCGGGTCGGCCAAGTGCGATTCCAGCGAAAGCAATCCCTCGCGCCGGGCGATCTGCATCAGCTCGTACATCATCTTGAACAACTCGGAGTACGCCCCCTTGTCGTAAGGCGAACCTTTGAGCGAGGCCATCACGCCCTTGAACAAGTCGCCGAGAATCTTCTTCGACGACATGATGACCATCGCGCCGCCGGCCGCGCCGCCGATCGTCAAGATTTCGGCCGGATGGATCAGCGCATGGATATGACCGCCGGAGAGCAAAAAGCCCGCGATCACGCAGCCGATGACGATGAGACTTCCGCCGATAACGATCATGGACGCAAACCCTGATTTGCAGCTCGTGGTGCCGAAGACAACCGAGCGATGGTTCGGCAGCGCGAGGCTTTCGCCCCGCGCCGGAACCGGTCGCCGTGCAAATCTAGGTCGCAGTTAAGCGAAGAAAAGTCGCGGAATGCCGCCCGCGACGAGAATGCCGCAGGGTGCGGTTATGCCGATGATGACAAATAAAGGCGGCGGCTTAAGCCGCGCGCGTCCGCAGCTGCCACCGTCGCTTCGAGAACCACCCTTCGTCCAGGGCGCTCATCGCCACGCGGTCTTCCAGGTTCGGGCGGAAGATCGTCAGCAGCATCAGCGGCAGGTACCAGGCCATGTAGGTGCCGCCGCCGTCGAGGTGCCAGAATTGCGTCGCCAGCATCACGGCCGCCGAGCAGCTGATCAGCGTCCCCAGGTTCTTCTGCGCCGGCCAGATGGCAAAGCCGGTCGACATCACCAGAAAGCCCACCATCACAGGAATGCGGTACGGTCGGGTCTGATCGCTGAACGCCCAGAACCCGCGATCGGCGCTCGACGCAATCAGGTTCGTCCAGCCGAACATGTTCTTCAGGCTTTCCAAAAACGCCGGCGTGTCTTGCAACAAGAAAGCCGACACGCCGATCAGCACGGCCCACGTGCCGAACACGCCGCCCAAAAATCGATACAGGCCCTTCTGCCAATAGAAGCCGCACCACAGCGGCAGCAGAAAAAGCGGATAGTAAATCATGCCGGAGGCCAACCCCAGCAAAATGCCGGCGATCAACGGGTCGTGATACGCCAAGATGGCCCACACCAGCAAGGCCGCGGGCAGCGCATGATCGACGTGCCCCGTCATCTGCGCCGTGTACGGCAGCAGCAGATACAACGTCGCCGCCGAAATCCCCAGCCGCACGTTGTCGAAGTGCCGCAGTCCGATCAGCACCAGCCCGATGACGATCGCCAAGTGCGAGAGGATCGCCGTCGCCCGCGCCGCGGCAATCTGCTTCTGCTGCCGGCTCACTTCTTCGGCGGGCGGCGCATTGGCGTCGAGAATCGCGCCGGTCGACACGCTCGGGAGCCACATCATCAAGAAATAGCCGGGCCGATTGCCGGTCGAGTGCTTCGCGGCGATTCCTTCCGGATGCTGCGGCTGCGTCACTTCACTGGAGAGGACCCTGTCGACCTGCGCCGCCGCCGCCAAGTCGCGCTCGTTCGGCGGATAGATCAGCACGTTCACCATCAAGAACACGAGCAACGACACGGCCAGAAACGCCATGCCGCCCGGCAGCAGGTTCGGCTCCAAAAGCGGTCGCCGCGTCATCATCGGGTCGATCAGGATGCGCACCAAAAACAGCGCGCCCCAGGTGAAGAGCCAGATGTAGCCGAGCTGTTCCAACTCGGGCCGCATCACCGGCTGCAGCGGCTGCCGAATCAACAACAGCCCGGGCGCGAAGCAAATCAATCCCAGCAGGTCGAGATTGCGCACGCTCCAGACGCGGTTGAACTTGAAGAACACGGCGATCGTCAACAGCGACGCGAGGTAGACCCACGTCGTGGCGTTCAGCTCGTATCCGTGAAGGAGTGTTTCCATGCCGCCGCCGGTCGCACCAAGCCCCCTCGCAACGTGGGGGCAATTACGTAAACCTATTGAAACTACGCAACTTTGCAAGACGAGGTTTTGGCCACGGCCGCTTTCCCCGCTTATTTTTGTTCGGCGACCACGCAAACAGGCCGACGGCGCAAACTCTGACGCCCCGACAAGTCGTCAGCCACGGCGAGTCAGTCTTCGTCCGACATCGCCGCAACTTCCAGACCCAATCGCACGCGCGCGCCCGCCGCCCACGGACTCTCGGGCGACAAATCCAAGAACGATTGCCAGTGCCGGCAAGCCTCATCCGTACGGCCCACTTCGTCGAGCGAGCGGGCCAAGTGATAGTGCACGTCGGAGTAATCCGCGTGAAACACGAGCGCGCCTTGAAACGAAGCGATAGCCAAGTCGTGTCGCCCCTCTTCGGCCAACAAGCAACCGAGATTGGCCCGCGCTTCGACGTAGTCTTCATTCAACTCGACGGCCATGAAGTATCGCTCGCGCGCCCCGGCCGTATCGCCCAACCGATACAAGACGTCGGCCAGCGCGAAGCACACCTCGGCCGTCGGGCCCGCGGTCGCCATGGCCGCGCGATACAAGTCGGCCGCCTCTTCCAAACGTTCATCCTCTTCGCATCGTTCGGCCGCGGAGAGCAGCGACTTCGCGGAACGGGGCGGCGCGATTTCATCGCTGAGTTCGGGTAGCGGCAGCAAGCTCGCATCGTCCGCCGAGGCCGTGGGCTCCTCCGTCGTGTCATCGCTGCCGAAATCGAGGCGGAACTGTCCGCCGGCTTCGACGAGGCCGCTCGCTTGGCGCACGAGCAACTCGCCCCCTTCGACGATCACCGACAACTGCTCGAGCGGCCGTTCGACCGACGGCAGCAACCGTCGCAGGCCGGAGAGTTGGCGTTGGATCTCTTGGGCCGAAGCGCCGCCGGCCAACAGGTCGGCCAAGCGCCGCGCGGTCTGCACTTCGCGATAGTCGAAGTACGGCAACTTCCGCACCTCGCGCACGGCGCGGATCAGTCCGCGGCGATGCCACGCGCGGACGGCCGCCGTCGTCACACCGAGCAACTCCGCGAGCATGGCCGGCGTGTAGAGCTGATGCACCTGCTGCGAGGCGTCGACGAGCCCGAGCATCTGCCAGAGCTGCGTTTCGTTGACCACGCGAACGGCGTCGGCCTCCGTGCCGAGCGCCGCCAAACGTTCGGCCAAATCGGCGGGCGGCAAATCCTGTTCGCCGACGATCACCAAACCGACGTCCGGTCCGAGATCGTCGACCAGCTCCGTCCCCTTCGCCGCCAAAACCTTCCGGGCTTCGCGCCGGGTCGTGCCGGCCAAACGACCGACGATCACGGCCTTGAGGCCCGACCATTGCGGCGCGGCGGATTCGACAGGTTCTGGCATGGGGCGACAAGTGGAAAAAACAGCGTTCATGGCGTCAACCTCCAGTGTCCCGGGCTCACGGCGAAGTGTCAAACGCGGCCGGCGTGCGATGTTTTGAGTCTTAGCCCCCGTCGATAGCGGCGCAGCCGCGTACGCCGGGGGCAGCGTCAAACGATCAGCGACGTCGGATCTTGAATCGACGCTGCCCCGGGCGACTCGCCTGGGGCTAAGACTCCGGACATAAATCGCCGTTTGTAGGGAGCGCCTTACGCGGCGTTCCGCGCGTCGTAATCGCAACAGATTTGCAACTGTCTTGAAATTGCAAGTGCGTACATCGGAGCCCGAGATGTACGCACCCTTAGTTCTAAGTGACGTGGTGCGTACTTTTTCGACTTCGATGTACGCACCCCCTCGAAAATGTACGCACTTACGGTAGCGCGGTTGTAATTGCAAAACGATTGTCAATAAGCATCGCTCCCGAACAGAAATCGCATCTTGGAAAACGGCCGACCACCAACCCCTCTCCCACCGGGAGAGGGTGCCCGAAGGGCGGGTGAGGGTGACGTCGTCTAAAGGTTGGCGATGGAGTTTCATGGTCGCGGTCCTTAGCCCCCGGTTCTTCAAACGGGGGCGATGCGTGTCGTGGATTGTTCGGCGCTTATCGTTCAGAAAGCGACATACCCCCTCGCTTGCGCGTCGGGGCTAGTGTGTGATGGTTGCCGTTTGCGGCGGATTTGCGTCGTTAGCCCCCGGCGGCTCGCCGGGGGCTAATGCTTCGGCGGCGCCGTGCGCGCAGCGGCGCATTGCGTAGTTTCCCAGATCGCGGCCGGCGATTCCAAGCAACTTTTGGCCGGCCTACATTTTGTGGCCCGGCGTCACATCGCCACAAAATGGCCGCCGGCCAAAAACGCCCTTGATTCGTACGACGAAATCAGCGTGGCCAAAAACGGGCTTGACGTCGCGCACCACTGTAGGGAACGCCCTCCGTGGCGTTCCGTCCTTCTCCCCTTGCGGGAGCCTGTGTTTATTCCCTTCTCCCCTTGCGGGAGAAGGTGCCGCGCAGCGGCGGATGAGGGGGCAGACCGTGGTACCGATGCACGGAAGGCCACAGAGGGCGTTCCCCGCAGCGCTATTCGACGGCGTCCGCCTCGATGAACGCCAAACGCATCCCCGGGGTGAGCCGATCGTCTTCGTAGACGAAGACCCGTGCGAGCACGCCGGCCGCCGGCGACGGAAGATCGACGGTCACGCCGTCGGCCGAGACTTCGAGCAGCCGGTCCCCTTCGAGGACCCGCGCCCCGACGTCGACTAGCCAAAGGCTGACGACCGGCATCTCGTCGCCCAGGCCCAAGTCGGGCATCGTGAAGTCGACGTTTGGCATTGTTTTACAAGTTGCGTGGGGTGGCTGGGGCATAGCGAAGCGGTGCCCCAGATCCTGAGGCTTCGCCTTCGGCTCCAGCCCCAGCCACGCGAGAACGATTCAGTACCGATACGCCAGCACCGCCAAGATCACGAGCCACGCGATCATCGCCGCCGCCGCGAGGCCGAACAAAAGCTTAGGGCGGGCGTTGTTCATGCTGGGAAAATTACCCGGGCGGCTCGTCGCCGTTACGACGGCGTGTTACGCGACGGCTCGATCACGTAGTCGCGGCGAAAGGCGGTTTCAAAGTCGAACACGTCGTCGAAGTCTTCGCGGCGATCGTGCTTCGTCTTGCTCATCTCGCCGATGTCGATGAGATTGAACACGATGTCGCCGAAGTCGCCCGTCTTGTGAATGCCCCAACTGCCGAGCACCGTGGCCGCCATATAGCCGAACTGCTCTTGCGCGTAGCGGCGAATCGCATCGCATAGCTCGCCGCCGGTTAGGTGCCGCTGACCTGTCGGCCCCTGTTCGACGGGCGGCTGTTCCAAAGCTTCGGCCGGCGTCTCAGTCCCCATTCCCAGCGTGTCGTGCGCATATCGCAGGGCCTCGAACACGAAGGCGTACGCATCGCGCTTGTAGCGCTTGTCGGCGGCGAGCAGTTCAGGAAAGCTTTGCGGCTTGGGCATGGCGACTGGCGAAAAACGTGGCGAGCGATGAACGGCGATTTTTTCACTCCCCTCTCCCCTTGTGGGAGAGGGGGCGGGGGTGAGGGGGCCGACCTTCAATCGGACTATGTTTACGATCCTTCCGGCGGATTCGACGCTTGGGGACTTTCGGCGGCAGGTGGCGTTGCAATCTCAGCACTCGGAGCAGGCGGCGCCTCCGCGTGCGGCGTCGCGTCGGCGACTTGCGGCGGAACATCCGCTGTGCCTTGTTCGACGGGCGGGCGCTCTTCGGCAGGCGGCCGACCGTGTTCGCGTCGCTGTTCGCTCGAACGGCCGCGGTCATCACGGCGCGGTCGATCATCTCGACCACCGCGGTGTTCGCGTCGGCCGCGCGGTTCACGACCTTCGCCCCCGCGATCATCCCCGCGGCGATCGTCGTCCCCTTCGCCGTCTTCACGCGGCGGGCGACGAGTGCCCGGCACCACGCTCAAGACGTCGGACGCCTGAATCAACACCCGGCGGCGATCTTCCGTCTCGACGAGCAATTGTCCGGCGAGGATTTCTTGGGCCAGCACGCGCACGCGGCCGTCGCGCGTCAGCACGTCGGCCCCCAGCGGCGGCATGTCCTTTTGCAGTTCTTCATACGTATCGTACTCGTACCGCAGGCAGCACTTCAGCCGACCGCAACGGCCCGAGATCTTCGTCGGGTCCAAGGTCGCCTTCTGCAGCTTCGCCATCTTCATCGACACCGGCGGCATCTCGGAAAGATGCGTGTTGCAGCAGACCGGTTTGCCGCAGTCGCCGTAATCTGCCAGGAGTTTGGCCTCGTCCCGCACGCCGATCTGCCGCATTTCAATGCGGGTCTGAAATTCGTTGGCCAGCACCTTCACGAGTTCGCGAAAATCGACGCGTGCCTCGCTCAGGTAATACACGACCACGCGCTCGCCGCCGAACATCTGCTCGACGTCGACCATCTCCATCGGCAAGTTCATCGCCGCGATGTGCTTCTTGCAGGTCTCGAACTCGCGCTGCTGCTGTTCCAATAATCGGCGCGACTCGCGCTCGTCGTCGGGCGTCATCACGCGGAGCACCTGCCCGCGACGGGGGTCATTGATCTTGGCGACCACGTCGTCGCCGGCTTCCATCAGGACTTCCCCGACTTCCAGCCCCCGCTCGGTGCGGGCAATCACGCGGTTGCCGCGGCGCAGAGTTTCCCCGCGGCTGTTCGTGAAAACGCCGAGCGAGCGCATGACGCCGTAGCGGACAACGTATCGATTCGACATCGGCTCGCGCCGGTGGGGTGCAGAATAGGAATCGGCAGACGCATCAGTATAACGGCAGATTCCCCGGCCGGAACAGGTGCGGCAGGCCGCTGCCGGCATGACGCGAAGGCGGAATTTTTCCGCGGCGTCTATTCGGCGCGAATTCCCAGCAGTTCGGCCGAGCGAATCGCTTCGGCCGTGCGCTCGGGCGCGGCTTGCTTGAGCCGCTTGAGCGCCGCGCGGGCCTCGGCCTCGGGGCAAACGAGCAAGTACCCGACGGCCGCGCGATCCAGGGCCGGATCATCGCCCGTCGAAGCGAGAAAGAGTTTTTCGGCGCGAGCGACATAGGCCCAAGCGCGGCGGCGCGTGAGATCCTGCAGTGCGCCGGGCGCCGTCGCCGGACGATCGAGCAAAAGGGCCACGCTCGCGATCAGCCGGGTCTCGGGGATGCCGCGACCGTATTGCAGATAGAATCTTAGCGCGGCCTGCGTATGACGGACGTCTCCTTCCGCGGCCGCAGGGTTACGCAAGAACCGCTCGTCGATGAGGTCGAGCGCCGGCGCAGCTTCGGCCCAGAGGAAGCCGCCGAGGACGCCGTCGAACCCGGCGCGAAACTCGCCGGCCGGCGCGGTGACGACCTTGCGCAAAAGCTCAACGTTCGGTGCGCGGTCAGGTCCGGCAGGCGTGAGGCCCAGCGCCATGCCGTAAAAGCCCTTGCGCTCGCCCGGCACGTTCGGTTCGACGAGCCAAGCCCGGAGCGATTCGTAAGGGAATGCCGGCGCGACGGCCGCGACCGCATAGAATGGCGCGCGTCCGAATTCGCGAAAGGCATCTTCGGCGACGTCGCGATCGGCGTGCTCGAGATATTTCACGAAGTACGGCAACCGCTCGGCCGCCGGCAGGCTCACGACCGGCGTGCGGACGTAATAGGCCAACGACGTTTCATCGGCCGCGATCACGGTCCAACGCCAATTGTCGCCGGCCGTCGCGGAAGCACGTTTGCCCAAGAGCAGCGCCAGCCGGCCTTGCGCTGTGCGATCGTCGTCGACCACGAGCGCCTCCGGCATACCGAGCGCCTCGGCGCCGTCGAGCACTTGGCGCACGGTGAAGTTGCCGCACCCGAGCGCCTCGCCGACAACCACGGCCTGCGCTTCGGCCCGCAGTTCTGCAAACGACGGCTGCACGGCGTTACAGAAGGGACAGGCGAGCAGCAGTGGGGAATGGGGAGTGGGGAGTGGGGAATGAAAGGCGACGAGCGCGAGTAACACGTGGCGGAGCTTAATCATGGCAGCTTCTTGGATCGCTCGTACGTAACGGCCGGCTCACGCCGGCCGCTCGCCTTTCTCTTTCATCTCCCTCATCTCCGTCTGAATCTCCCTATCCCCTTCTCCGATTCGTACGCCCGGAGCTATTCGACCGACTCCGCGTCCAGGTGAAAGATCGCTTCGTGTTTGCCGTTGAGGTCTTTGTACTCGCGGAATTTCAGCAAGCCTTGCACCGCGACGGGTCGAGTGGAAAAGTTCGTCGTCCGGCCGGGGACCATGTCGACGATGATGCAATCGTAGAGCAACGCGCCGGGCCCGAAGCAGCAGCCTTGGTCGTCGCGCACGAGGATGAAGCTTTTCACGCCCGTCTCGTACGGACAGCTCGGGTGGATGAAGCCGCGGATCTTGATCTTCTTGTCGAAGAGCGAGCGAACGGCGTCGGTGAGCAAGTTCGGCGAGAACGGATCGTCGCGCTCCATCGGAAACATCAGGTTGTCGAACGTGATGGCGGTGACGCCGGCCTCGGCCGACGGCGCTTCGAGCACGCGCGTCCGCGGCGGCGGTTCGTTGCCTGCCGTTTTGCGAACGGGATTACGCGAGCTGCGGGTCGGCGTCGGCGGTTGCACCGGCAAGTTAGTACGGGCCGGGCGCACGTACTTGTCGGCCGTCGCCGAAGGCGTCGGCTTCGGATCGCTTGGCTTCGTGCCGGTTGCGGAAGCCGTGGCAACGGGTGACGTCGCTTTCGAATCGGCCGTCGCGGAGGGGGAAGCCGTCGGGCTCGCAGCGGCCGTCGGGATTGACGAGGCCTTCGGCAATGCGGCGACTTGCGCCGAGCCGGACTTCGAATAATCGGGCGGCGGCACGATCGTCGGCGTCGTCGCCGGTTTGTAGCAACCGACGACCAGCAGCATCGCGAAACAGATGACGCCGAGAGAGCGCAAGGTGAAGTGCATGGTCGGGCGTTGCAAAGTCAGGACCCGATGGAGACGACAAGGTTCTGATTGCAAATTGGTAATTGCAAATTGCAAAATGCAAATTGACGCCGATATCGGCCCAACAATTTGCAATTTGAAATTGCCATTTTGCAATTTGCAATCCGCCGATATTCGACGCATCGTTCGTCGAACCGCGGAAAAACGACTGGCTCTACTTAATGTAGTCGGCATCGAGCCGGTAGAGAACCTGTTTACCTACGTCGTTCTTGTCGTTCTTCGCCACGCGGAAGGTGCCGGCAACGTGCCGCAAGCGGCGGTTGTACGTCGTGTCGAGCCCTTCTTGGAGGTCGACGAAAATCATGTCGCACGGCGGCGGTTGGCCGCCGAAACAGCAATCGCCGTTGTCGCGGCAGAGCACGAACTTCGTTACGCCGGTCTCATGGGCCGGCGGGAACATATAACCCTTGATGAATACGCGCTTCCCGTCGAGCTCGAGCGCCGCCGGCGGAGCGACGTGCTGCATGTTGTCGTCGGGGTTTTTCAGTAGGCCGTACGAGATGCGCTCATAGCCCTCGGGCACTTCGAGCTGATGCGTAACGATTGCGTAGGCGGAACTGCCGATGAGAAAGAAGCCGCACAGCGCCAGCCCGAGCTTGGCTTGCTTGAGGCCGGTCAGTTCCTCGGGCCGGTTGCGAATCTGCACGATCGCCGCGACGGCCGCGATTACGCCCAGCGCGGGAATCGCCTTCAGCGCCCAAAAGTCGAGCAGGGCGACGATCGAGATCGCGCCGATCACGAGGCTCACCACCGCCGGAGCGCTCAAGGCGCGGTAGCCGGCGTAGTCGTCGACGGCCCGCGGTTGCGGCGCGGCGAAAAGTGAGGTCGAACGAGGCGGTGCGAGCGACGAAGCATTTGCGTCGTCGTCGGCTTCTGTCGTGGCGGCGGCTTCGGTGGTCGACATGTTCTGGCTCGTCGAACCTGAGGGCGACGAAGTGAGCGACGGCAAGCCAAGCGCGGCTTGCTGATTCCGAACCAGAAATTCTATCCGACCACTGCTGCGCGACATGTTAGAAATCGGTGACGATGTGTCTCACGGGGGCAAACTGAAGTGGCCGAATTCTCTGGGTCGAGCGTCGCAACGTCAGTGCGACGTGCTTGCGCCCCAATCCATCATACGCGGCGTGAACAATAAAGCGGGTACCCCGGGTTGCTCGCCAACCCGGGCGAAGCAAGAGGCTGTTCGACGGACATGCCTCGCGTAAACCCAGGTTGCGGAGCAACCTGGGCTACCCATGCGAGTTACGATCCCGTCGCCGCGGCGGCGGCCGGTTGTTCCGTCTTCGGCGGTTCGGGCGTCTTCCCGGCGTCGGCCGCTTCCGGAGCCGCCTGGGTTTCGATGCCCGGCGCGGTTGGGTAGTAGTTCAAGGCTCGTTTGACGACGTCCGGGTCGATCTTCTCGAGTTCGGCGAGTTTTTCCTTCGCTTCCGGCAGCGGACACGCTCGCAAGTAGTTGACGACCGGCAGACGGACCCAGGCCGATTCTTCGTTCGCGTCTTTGAAGAGTTGCACGAGCTTGTCCATCACCGACCAATCTTGCCAGCGCGTGAGGTCCGGGATGATCAGGTCGGCCAGGTTCGGCCGGTCGAGCATGTGCCGCATCCCTTCCATCAGCCGCTCGCGGGACACCGCTTTCGTTTCCTGGCCCACGAACCGCAAGGCCATGATGGCCGAGTAAGTGTCGGTGTATTCGGCTTTCGCATTCTTGAGAAACAAATTCTCGACCAGCGGCATACCTTCCGGACCGAGCAACGCCAAGTAGCTGCCGATCATGGCGTCGAGCGCGGTGCGGATTTGGCGATCCTCGTTCTTGATCAGCTCTTCGAGGAACGCCACGTCTTGCTGCGTGCCGCAGACGCTGAGCATGCACAAGTAGAGCCGCCGCCGGCTGGTGCTGACGTTCGGGTCTTTGATCCAGTTGATGAGCTTGTCGTGCTGCATCCGCGGCTTCAGCGCGACGAGGTCGGAGTACGGCGCTTTGGCGAACTCGTCGTAGCAGTCGGCCGCCAACAGGGCGTCGGAGTCTTCAAAGTAGTCTTGGAAGAAGGCCAAGCGATCGGCGCCGGTGTCGGGGAGCTTCGGCAGGCGGGTGACGTACTCGATGGCCCGCTCGCTCAACGACGTCGGGGTGCCCCAGGCGAGGTTCGTCGGATCGATGCCGAACGCCAAGAACTTGGTGCCGATCGGTTGCTCGCCGAAGTAGAGGATCTTGATCTGCGCGGCCTTGCCCGGCTCGGCGGCTTTCAGATGCTCGCCCCCTTTGATGGCCGACAGCACCTCGAACGTGCACTCGCTCGCTTCCGGCGGAGCGTCGGCGGCCTGCTCCTCGGGCCGATGCACGAGCTTGCAGATGACCGCGATGTCGTTGGACTTGATGTCTTCGGAGAGCGTCGTTTGAGCGGCGCTGCAAAAGGGGCAGGCGACGGCCTGCCGCAGGCCGGCGGTGTCGAAGGCAAAGGCTACGGCCAGCACGGCGGCGACCAAACGTTGGCAAGTACGCATAGGAAATCTCTCGACGAAGTGGCGACGACCGGCAGGTGCGGCGATGCGAAACGGCAATCCTAGATTCTAGGCTCCTGCTTCGACAAAAGCTCGCGACTTGGAACGCCGCGGAGGGCGTTCCCTACAGACTTACGTTAATTCGCATTACTCAGTGCCCGCGAAACATCCGTCTTATACGCCGCCCGGGCCGGGAAGTAGCCGACGATGCCGGCCAGCAGCACGAGGCCCGGAAGGAGTACTAATTCTATCGGCACAATGAGTACCCCTTCCATAAAGGGTATCTCTACGGTGGGGAACTGCAACGCGCCGATTTCCACGCCCGTGCGTGCCAGCACGTAGGGGCTGGCAGCGCCGATCAATAAGTGGCCGAGCAAGAATCCGGCCACGCCGCCGCACAGGGCCAGTAGCAGCGATTCCAGCATGATCACCGATAGCACGCTCCCGCGCCGGGCCCCCAGCGATCGCATGATGGCGATTTCGCGCCGGCGTTCGTTCATGGAATTGTAGATGCCGACGATAATCCCCACGCTCGCGACGATCACCACCAGCACGGCGATGACCAACAGCACCGTGGCGATCGGCCCGACGAAGGTTTCCATCAGGATGCTGATCTCGCGCAGCGGGTAGGCGGCTTGCGCTTCGAGCCCTTCGTTGACTTCGCGATAGATGCCGTTGGCCGCGAACGGATTGTTCGGGTCGACCTTTACGAGCACCGCCGAGACTTCGCGTAGCTCAACCGGCAGCGGGCCGTGGTGATGGCTACCGTCTTTCGAGTGGCCGTCCATGGCGAGGAAGCCTTCGACGTTGACGAACAGCGCCTGGTCGTTCGGCGTGCCGGTCGGCTTCAACACTCCGACGACCGTGAACGGATCGTGCTTGTGTCCTTCTTCGCCGGAGGAAACGCCGTGCGTCGGCTCGAACGTGTCGCCGACCTTCAGGCCGGTGTCGCGGGCCACGCGAGCGCCGATGACGGCTTCGAGGAAATGCGGCGGCAGGTCGTGATGGTGTTCTTCGTTTTCGTCGCTATCGTCGGGGCTGACCATGGTCGGCTGCCGCGTCTTCGCTTCTTTCTTTACGTGATCGTGGTCGTGCCCATGATCGTGACCGTGTGCATGGTCGTGCGCGTGGCCATGTTCGGCGGCTTCTGCGGCTTCTTCGCCGAAGTTGCGGCCGGCGGCGAATTCGTACGGTCGCCCGTAGGCATATTCGATCTTGGTGAACAGGTCCGGCGTAGTGCCGATGACGCGATAGCCTTGGAAGTTGTCGCCGAGGCAAATCGGAATCGCCGCCGCGACTTTGCCTCCCCACTGACCTTCGGGCAGGAACTCCTCGTAGTACGTCCACGGAATCGGTTCGCCGGGCGTGCCGAGGTGATACACCGTGTTCAGCACCAACTGCAACGGGCTCCCCTTCTTACCGACGATCAGGTTGTAACCCTGTGCGCCGCGGCGGAACGATTCGTCGACCATGCCGCGCAGCACGAGCACGGCCACGATCAGCGCCACGCCGAGCGCCATCGAGAGGATCGTCAACGTCGAACCGAGCCCGCGCTGCTGAATGCTCCGCCAGGCGATTTTGAACAAGCTCATGATACGGTTCAGGGTTCAGGGTTCGAGGTTCAGGGTTCGGCGAGCGGAGCGTCAGACACGACGCTCTACGCCGCTGCCAATTGATTCAATTCTTCCAGCCGCTCGACGCGGGGAAACTGCTCGCTGACCGTCGGCGCGTGAGTCACGAGTACCAGCGCGACGTTCTCTTCGCGGCAGGTTTCGCGGATCAGGTCGAGCACCTGTTGCTGATGACGCGAGTCGATGCTGGCCGTCGGTTCGTCGGCCAAGAGCACCTTCGGTCGGTTGACTAGGGCCCGCGCCACGGCCGTGCGCTGTTGCTCGCCGACGGAGAGCATCGCCGGTTTGTGATCGAACCGTTTGCCAAGGCCGACGCGCTCGAGCAACTGCCGCGCGCGGGCCTCGTCCGGCTTGCGGCCGCAGAAGCTCATGCCGAGCAGCACGTTTTCCAGCGCCGTGAAGCCGGCCAGCAGGTTGAAAGTTTGAAAGATGTAGCCCAGCTTGTTCGCGCGAAACAGATCGCGGGCCGCTTCGTTGAGCTTCGTGATGTCGGTCCCGTCGATCTCGACGCGGCCCGTGTCCGGTCGAGTAATGCCGGCGATGATGTGCAGCAGCGTGGTCTTGCCGCTGCCCGAGCCGCCGACCAGCGCGAGTTGCTCCCCCGCGGCGACGGCGAATCGCGGCACATTCAAGATGGGGAGCGTGGAGCCGTCGGGCAGGCGAAACGACTTCTGAACGTTCTCGACCAGCAACATACCGCACACTCGCACAAAAGACCGCCGCGTGACAATAAGCGAATCCGAATTTTCGCGTTATTGCAACAGAATTGCAAGTGGTATTGAGTTGCAATAAGCCGACGAGATGTTCACAAATTGCGAACAATCTGTGTTATTCATCAGCTGCGGCTTTCTTGCGTTTCTTTGGCGCGAGGCCTTCTTCTTCGCGCAGCCGCGTGACCTTCGATTTGCTCCCTGCCGCCAGGTTGACCTGGGCCGTCCGCAGGTGCTTCAGTGCCTTAGTGCGCATCGTCGCCGCGAGTTCGGCGTGTTGCGCGTCGTCGATCAGGTTCTTCATCTCCAGCGGATCGGCTTCGAGATCGAAGAGGTACTCCGTGCCGTCTTGCGTCCACCACTTGTATCGTGCGTCGCGGACCATCAGGTTCTGCTCGTCGCGGCTGATTTCGCTGAGCACCGTATCTCGAACGGTCGGCCGCTTGCCCGTCGCCGCGGGCAATTGCGACACGGCGAACTTTCCCGACGAGAGCGTGCCGCCGATCGCCTCGATGATTGTCGGGTAAAGGTCCATCAACTGCGCGAGCGCCGGCGTGCGCCCCGCTTTCACATGCCCGGGCCAACGGATGACGAAAGGCACCCGCGCCGATTCTTCGTAGAACCGTCCCTTGGTCAGCGCGCCGTGCGCTCCCATCATCTCGCCGTGGTCCGAGGAGAAAACGAACAGCGCGTCGTCCCACGTCCCCCGTTGCTTCATCGCTTCGATGAGGCGGCCGATTTGCGCATCGGCCAGGCTGATCTTCCCCAAGTAGTTTGCCAACATCCGGCGCATCTCGGCCGGGTCGATCTCGTGAACTTCGCGCACGAACGATTCCGGCACGTTCGCCGGCAGCCTCAAAGTTTGCGGGTCGTACATCGTCGCATACTCGCCCGGCGCATCGAGGGGCGGGTGCGGCGCATGGAGCCCGACGACCAAACAAAGCGGCTTGTCCTTCGCGTGCTTGCCGATGTACTCGACGGCCCTATCGGTGACGAACACGTCGTGATAGTCGGCCAATTCGACGACGCTGGCCCGCGGCTCGAATTCCCATTTCACGAGCCGCTCGCGAATATCGCCCGCGACTTTCTTCAACAGCCCCCGCTCCGCGAGGTGTTTGCAATACGGATCGTTCCCCTCCGCCGCAGGCGGGCCGGAGACGTTGACGACGAAGTTCAAACCAATCGCTTCGTTGTAAGCCTCCATCGTTGCAAACGACTCGCGCCACGACGAGCCCGACGACCAGTGCAATTTGCCGATCTGCGCCGTCGAATAGCCCGCGGCGCGGATATCGCGAAACATCGACGCCGGCTCGGCCGCCAGATGCCAGTTGTTGGCGTTATTCCACACCGAGTGGCCGGCGTTGTGCGGATAAAGACCGGTAACGATCGACGTTCGCGCGGGCATGCACACCGGCGACGTCGTGTAGCAGGCGTCGAAAATCATTCCCTCGCGGGCCACGGCATCCAAGGCCGGCGTTCGCACCTGTGGGTTGTCCCAGCTCACATACCGCGGGCTCCATTGATCGACGAGCACCACGAGTACGTCGGGCTTCTCCGCGGCTTGCGTTACCTGGGCCGGGCCGCAAAGCGCCGCCGCCGCTAAGATCACGGCCGGCAGCAGCCGACGTCGAGCATTTCCCCGCGTTCCAAGCATCGTCGGCCTCGCAGATTCCGTTTCGATCAACACTTTTCCGCTCGCACCACTTTCCGACCGGCGCGACTTCGCCGATGCTAATCGGTCGACGCGTCGGGCCGAGCGCTTATTTTGCTCGGCCCGGCGGTGAGAGTCACGAACCAATTGGAAGCCGGCAATCGGCCGCACCTCGCCGACAACACCGACATACACATTCATGAAGACGTATAAGATTGCCCTTTATCCCGGCGACGGCATCGGCCCCGAAGTGATTGCCGAGGCCGAACGCGTGCTGGCCTCCGTGCAGAGGAAGCACGGCTTTACGATCGACTACGTCCGCTTACCGTGGGGGTACGAATACTTTCAAAAGCACGGCAAGGTCGTGCCCGACGATTTTCTCGAAGTGCTGCGACCGCTCGATGCCGTGTTGCTCGGCGCCGTCGGGTGGCCGGAAAAGATTCCTGATCACGTGACGCTCGCGCCGCTGGTCAAAATTCGCCAGACCTTCGAACAGTATGCCTGTATTCGGCCGTCGCGGCTGTTGCCCGGCGTTCGCAGTGTGCTCGCCGGCAAAGGTCCGGACGACATCGACTTCGTCGTGCTGCGTGAAAATTCCGAAGGGGAATACGTCGATTCGGGCAGCCGTTTCCATCAGGGGCGCGACGACGAGTTTGCCCTCCAAACGGCCATCCACACCCGCCGCGGCGTCGAACGTATTTTAAGGTTCGGCTTCGAGATGGCTCGCAAGCGTCGCAAACGTTTGACGATGATCACGAAGAGCAACGCGCAGCGCTACGCCTATACGCTGTGGGACGACTTGCTCGAACTCGTGAAGCCCGACTACCCGGACGTCGCGGCAGACAAGCTGCATTGCGACGCCGCGGCGATGGACTTCGTGCGCCGGCCCGAACGATTCGACGTCGTCGTGGCGTCGAACTTGTTCGGCGACTTACTCACGGACTTAGGGGGCGTGATCGGCGGCGGCCTGGGGCTGGCGCCGAGTACCAACACCAATCCGGAGCGTAAGTATCCGTCGATGTTCGAACCGGTTCACGGCAGTGCGCCGGATATCGCCGGCCGCGGCATCGCGAATCCCGTGGCCGCGGTGCTCAGCGCGGCGATGATGCTCGACTGGCTCGGCGAAGATGCGGCCGCCGCGACGGTGCGCGGCGCGGTCGAAGCGACTCTTGCCGCAGGCAAGCACACGCCCGACCTCGGCGGCACGCTCACGACGAGTCAAATGGGAACGGCGCTGGTACAGACGATCGAGACGTCGGCTTAAGAAGACGAAGTGTCGCATGAGCACGGCCGCCCGATGTTTCGCCTGCTTTCGTCCGACGGCCGAGTGCTTTTGCGCCACGATTCCGACGATCGACAACCAGACCGAGGTGCTGATTCTTCAACATCGGCGTGAGCGGCGGCATCCATTTAATACGGCCCGGATCGTGCGGAAGGCGCTGAGTAATGCGACCTACCTCGTCGACCACGTCGGCGCGTTTGCCGAGAGTCTGCCGCTGCGCGAAGGGGCAGGCCTCTTATACCCCGGCGACGACGCGCGGCTGATCGACGATCTCGCGCCTCACGAACGACCGCGGCAGTTGGTCGTCGTCGACGGCACCTGGCATCACACAAAGACGATGCTCCGCGACGTGCCGGCCCTGCGCGAGTTGCCCCGCTTCCGACTCGCGCCGACCGAAGCGAGCAAGTATCGCATCCGCCGCGAGCCGACCGCCGAGGCCTTATCGACGCTGGAAGCGGTCGTGGCGGCGCTGCGCGTGCTGGAGCCGGAAACTGCGGGCCTCGATCAACTCGTCGCTGCTTTCACCGGCATGATCGATCGGCAACTGTTGCATCCGCGCAAAGTGCCCGACGGCTGGCGCAGCCATGCTCGTCGCAGAAGAACATCGAAGAACATCCCGACGGCCCTGCTCGACGGACTGACCAGCGTCGTGGCGGCGTACGGCGAAGCGTGGCCGCGCGCCTCCGGAGAAACGGCCGCATCGCAAGAGCCGGCCGTGTGGGTTGCCGAGCGGTTGTTGACGGGGGAAACCTTTCGTTGCCTCATTCGTGACTACCAACAGCTCTCCGACGCGGCCCTCGCGCATTGGGAGCTGACAGAATCGGATTTCGCGGCGGCCGTGACGCGAGACGAGGCTCGTCGGGAGTGGGAAGCGTTCCTGCGTCCCGGCGATCGGTTGACCGTTTACAATGAAGCCGTGGCTCGGCTCGCCGCGAGGCTTTCACCAAGCTCGCCGCAGCCGCTGGTGCTGAAGTCCGTGAATCTGGCCGTCGACCGCACGTACCGTGATCTCGACGAAGTGCTCGGGGCCGCAGGGCTCGTCGTCGCCGCGCCGCGACTATCG
This sequence comes from Planctomycetota bacterium, assembly GCA_017303535.1. Classification (GTDB taxonomy): domain Bacteria; phylum Planctomycetota; class Planctomycetia; order Pirellulales; family PNKZ01; genus PNKZ01. The sequence goes on along the minus strand of JAFLCO010000054.1, from coordinate 3,276 downwards.
GGCCGCGCCGGTCGTCGCTTGGCCAACCTGGTATCGTACGTTCGGCATCTGCATCGCGGGGCCGGGGAGTAAGTGAGTCGTTGATGAACTGGTCGGTTGCTGTACATGTCATCGCTTGTGTCGTGGTGCCCGTCGCTTGGGGTGCGGCCGTGCATTGGATATTTCACCGCCTCTTGCCGCCGCGAAACGTTGCCGGCCCGATCGCCGATGCGGACGCAGCAGCCGCAGACGAGTTGCCGTCATGACCGGCGGCGAAACAGGGATTGCCGTCGGCATCGGGTTGGTCGTCGGCGTGATCCCGGGCATCTTCGGCGTCGGCGGCGGGTTCTTGATGGTGCCGCTCTTGCACGTATTCGCCGGCGTACCGATCCCGTTGGCCGTCGGTTGCTGCTCGGCCCAATCGCTGGGCACCGTGACAACCGGAATGTTGCATCGTCGAGCTTCCGGGGAACGGAGCTTGCGGCTGGCTTGGCTGCTTTTGCCCGGCACGCTCGTCGGCATCGAACTCGGCATCGCGATGCTCGAGCGCACAAAACATTCGTCGGGCGTGCTGCACGTCGCCGATCGCGCGTTGCCGCTGATGGAAACGGTGCAACTCGTCTGCTACTTGGCGATCATGCTCGTGCTGGCGGCCGTCGTGGCTTTGGAGACTTACTACAACGTCGACGAACACGACTCGCATCGCCGTGGGTGGCTGGAGCGGTTTCCGTTGCCGCCGCTCGTCGCACTGCCGGAACTCGAGGGACGCTCGGTCTCGCTCGTCGCCCTGACGGCGCTAGGAGTGCTGGTCGGTTTTCTTAACGGCGGCTTCGGCATGGGCGGCGCGCTGCTCTTGGTGCCGGCGCTCGTATTCTTGTTCGGTGTGCCGACGCATCGGGCCGTCGCCGTGACGCTCGTGTCGTCGTTTTTGGCCGGCTTTGTCAGTACCGCCTCGCACGCTTACCGCGGCAACGTCGACTTACGGCTCGTCTGCCTGTTGCTGCTCGGCGGCACGCTGGGGGCTCAAGCCGGCTCGCGCATTGCGGCAAGGCTCAGCAGCCGCAAACTCCGCCGCTGGTTCGCCTGGGTCATCCTCGCCTCGACGACGATCATCTTGGCCCGCCTCTGGCAGTTGTTTGCCTAGCTCAATGAAGAAAAAGGAGACTGTGGGGACGGCGATCGGGGACTGGGGAGACAACGGACAAGGAGTAATATGAAAGGCGCAGCCCAGCCGAGCATACCTTCTCTTCTCCGTCCCCCTTGTCTCCGAATTCCGTCCCCACAGCCTCCTATTTTCTGCAATGTCTGCCGCAATCGACTGAGCCGTTTCCAGCTTGCGGGCTGTTAGGGCGATTCGCTAGAATGCTTGCTTACCCAAATCTGCGGAGGTTTCCCGGTCGCATGGCTGAAGAAAAAGAAGAGTCGATCGAAGTCGAAGGCGTCGTGACGCAGGCGCTGGCGAATACGCGTTTTCGCGTAACGATCGACGGCGGCCATGAAGTGATCGCGCACGTGGCCGGCCGGATGCGTAAGAACTTCATCCGCATCGTGCCGGGCGACAAAGTAAAGGTCGAGCTTTCGCCTTACGACCTCACGAAGGGACGTATCACGTTCCGCGAGCGATAAGCCGGCCCGCGTTTAGACTCGTGCAGCGATTGCTCATTGTCGGCCCCGCTTTTGTTCGCGGGGCCGTTTCATTTGCCGGCGGAAAATTCGCCGAAGCCGCTGTGGCCGGCTTGCGCCGAATCTCTTACAACGATGGCGCTTGGCGTAAGTGCGCCGCCGCAGTGGTCGTCTGCCGGCAGTGTGTCGCACCATTGCCGAAGTTTTCGCGAAACTCGACCTGCGGCCGACGGGTATATCGTCGCGGACCGGTAGGTTTTTCTCTCGTTTAGGAGTGCTCGTTGTGAATAAGTTCTCGTTCGTATTGGCGGCCGCGGTGCTGTTGGCGCCGCTGGTCGCGATGCCCGCCGCCGTCGAGGCTGCGGAACCGAAGCCCGTGGCCGTGGTTTCTTTGGCCGGCTACGACGCGCTGTTGTCCGACGTCGAACTCGTCGGCGACATGGTCGGCGCTCCCGAACTGAAGCAAAGCATCGAAGGCCTGATCGGCATCTTCACGCAATTCAAGGGCCTCGCCGGCTTGGCGAAAGACAAGCCGATCGGCGCCGCCGTGTTGCTCTCGGAAGAAGGCCAGCCCTCGGGCTTCGTCTTCCTGCCGGTGAGCGACCTCGACAAGTTACTCGAAGTCTTTCAAGACACCGTGATCACAAAGACCGAAGAACTCGACGACGATTTCATTTCGCTGGAATTCAAAGGCGGCAAGGAAGTCATCGCGAAGAAGTCGGGCGATTGGGCGTTCGTCAGCATGAAGAAGGAGTTCTTAAGCGATCTGCCGGCCGATCCGAGCAAGCTGCTCGGCGATCTGCCGAAGTCGTACGACGCCGCGGTAAAGGTGATCGTCGCGAACGTGCCGGAACCGCTGATGGACATGGCGATTTCGCAAATGCGGATGGGCGCCGAGCAAGCCATGCAAAAGGCCGCCGAAGAAAATCCGGAAGCCGCGGAAGTGCAAAAGGCGCTCACCGAAGGCTACCTGGAAATGATGACCGAGGCGATCAAGGACCTCGACAGCTACACCGTCGGGTTCGCGATCGACGACAAGACCCGCAGCGCTTACCTCGACGTGACGGCCTTGATGAAAGACGGCAGCAAGCTGGCCGAGCAAGTTTCGAAGTCGGCCGCCGAAGGAAAGCCGAGCAAGCTGCCGGGCCTCGCCGATGCGCTGCGGATTTTCAATTTCCACATCAACGCTCCGGTGATGGAAGACGAAATCGAAGCGGTGCTCGACCTAATCGAACAAGGCCGTGAAACGGTCGCTACGAAGATCAAGGAAGAAATCGCCGATGCCGAAGGTCAGAAGGTCGTCACCGATCTGGTGAACGACGTGTTCGACGTGGTGGAAGCGACGATCGAAGACGGCCAAATCAACGGCGGCGCGGTCATCACCGGCGACGGGCCGTTCTCGGTCGTCCTGGGCGCGAAGGTCGTCGACGGCGAAACGATCGACGACGTCCTGAAGCGGGCCGCCAAGCTCGCCGAAAACGAGGCCGACTTCCCGGAGATTGAATTCGACGCCGAAGAAAAGGCCGGCCTGACCTTCCACATCGTCACGCTGCCGCCGTTCCCGGAAGACGACAAGGAAGGCTTCGAAGAGTTCTTCGGCTCGGAAGAAGCGTCGCTGGCGATCGGCATTTCGGATGAAGTCCTCATGCTGTCGATCGGCGCCGATCCCGTGGC
>JAFLCO010000539.1 GCA_017303535.1 Planctomycetota bacterium | reverse complement strand
TGCCGTGGCAATGGGCACAGTGTTGACGATAGAGTCCCTTCTGCTCAACACCGTACGATTTAATTTGAAACTCAAGATCGGCGATTTCGTTTTGCTGCAACGTCACGGCCGCGGCATCGGCGGCCTTGGCGTCGAGCACCGGCTTGTGAACGGCGAGTTCCTTTTCGATCGCCGCGACCTCCGCGTCATTCTTCGCCGTACGGGCGGCGGTGAGCTTCGGTTGGGCGGCCTTCACGGCGGAGTCGGCGGCCACGGCTTTGGCGGCGCTGTCCTTCGCCGCGGTTTGCAACTTCTCAAGTTCGCCTTGTTTGGCTTTCAGCTTTTCGACCAGTGCCATGGTCTCGGCATGCACGACGTCGGGATGAAGTCCGCCGACGGGGCCCGAGGCCATGCGAATCTTCTTCAGGTCGAGGCCCGACTCGCGGAACACGTACGGCTGATCCGGCGTGCCGAACATGGCCACGAGCGCGTCGGCGATATATTGCCGGCCCGGGATGTAAACCGTTTCTTTGAGCTTGATCTGTTCCGCGTCGCCGACCGACGAGTTGTATCGGTCCGCGTCTTCGTTCTGCGTATTCAACCGGAAGTTCGGCGACGAATTGCCGGGTTCGTTGCAACCGACGAGCGTCGCGAGCGCGACGCAGACCGACGCGGCCGAGGCCGTGCGGAGGCTGCGAGCGAAGCGAAGCGAGGAAGAGTGACGCATGAGAGTTACCGAGTGATTCAAAATTCGAACTTCAAACCGATCCAAACAAACCCGACGACAAACCGAACAATCGCAAACTCACGGACGACGGCAAGCCGACTACAACCCAACCGCCGCCGGCTCGACGACGGCGTTAACCACGACTTCGCCGTTTTCCGGAATCTTCAATTTGAAGCGACCGGTGTTGCTCCACGTGACGCCGTCGGCCTTGGCGACGAGTCCGCCCTTATCGGCCGTCCCCTTTTCGTGCCAGACCTGGAACTCGAGGTCGACGCCGGCCGGTAGGTTCGCAATGGTGAACGAACCGTCGGTGCCCGTGACGGCGAAGTAAGGATCTTCGCGCACGATGTGGTAGGCCTTCATCCACGGGTGGATGCTGCAGGTGATTTCATACGGGGCGAGAATCCCCTTCTTGAACGTGCCGTACTCGAAGCGGCCGGTGACCGCCGGGATGAGCGCGTTGTAGGGAGCGTTGCCACCCTTTGGATCGCCGTTGGAGTTGTGAGCCGCGGCGTCGCTGTTGAGAATCACGAACTTGTCTTTGGTCGACGAGGCAAAGACGTGCGAGAGGAAGCGGCATTCCTTCTGGTCGAACGTCACTTCCTTCGCGGGAGCGTTCACGAAATCTTCATGCACTCGCGGAGCCTTGCGAACGAACAACAGCACGTTCGCCAAGCCCTTGGTCGAACCGTCGACGACGAGCGTGTCGTCCTTGACCGGAATCTTGCAGAGCGCGTCTTTGTTTGGGTCGAAGCCTTGCAGTAGATCGTTGCCCTTGGCCGGGCCGTTGAACGTGAACCGGCCCTTGAGCGTTCCCCAACCGCTGCCGACGTCGCCGCCCCCGGCACCGCCGGCCGTTGCCGCGGTCGGCTTGCGCAGGATGTCGACGTCGGAATAATTCACGGAGACTTCGGCGTCGCTCTTGCGATGACAACCGCCGGCCGACATGAGGCAACCCGCCGCCAAGGCGGCGACGATTAAGCTAGAGGCGAACTTGCACATGTTACGTTTTGCTACCGATGAGGCATCGTGGCGACGCAGGCCGAAGCCCGACCTGCGCCGCACGCGAAAACTTCAGACTTGGAAACTACTTGTTGAACAATTCCGGGCTGACCTTAACTTCGCCCAGGTCCATGTCGCCCGTGAGCGTCACGACCAGACGGCCCTTTTCCCACTCGGGCTTGGCGGCGAGGTAGCCGGCCTTCTCATGCCAGAACTGCACTTCGAGTTCGACGCCCGTCGGCAGGTTCTTCATCGAGAAATTGCCTTCCTTGTCGGTGACGACCGTGTACGGGTTCTCACGCACGACGAGGTACGACTTCATCCACGGGTGGATGCTGCACGACAACTCTTGCGGCAGCGTCTTGGCGCCCGAGATCGGAATTTCTTGTTCGCTGTTGGGCGTGAGCAGCGGGTTGACGCCGGCGAACGGGAAGTTGCTGTTGTGGCTGACCGGGTCCGAGTTCTTGAAGACGACGGACTGCTTGCCCGACCAAACGCCGGTGATGTGCGGCTCGAAGCGACCGTTCTTGTTGTCGACGACGACCTTCGGCGCGGCGGCCACGGCGGCCTCGGCTTCCGGCGTCGCGGCAACGTCGTTGCGGATGTAGACGGCGATGTTGGCGATTCCCTTCGAGGCCGGATCGACGACGAGATTTTCGTAGTTGATCGTTTGGCCCGGGAACTCGCTGGCGGCCTTCGGGTCGGTTACGGCCGTCGCGGCCGGCGCCTCGCCGTCGTAAACGAACTTCCCTTTGATTTCGGCGGCTTCACCGACCAGCGGCAGGCAGCCGACGGCGGCGAACAACGATGCGCGGAGCAGGCGTTTTGAGAACATCAGGCGGGTCTCCTTAATTCGCGACGGCTTCAGGGGGCGAATCGCGAGGGGGAACATCAAGCGGCGAAAACTATCTTTATGTTAGGTATTTGCGGGACGTCGTCTATCGATTGGCCCGACCGTGTAATCAGGTCACTAGTTACTCAGCGGGGCGATCAGGCGAGTTGCCCGCCGGCGGAGGCGGCGGCGTGCCGCTTCCGCTCGGAGCCGGCGAACCGCTCGGTGCGGAACCGCCCGGCGTCGGGCTATTGGGCGTCGGGCTGCTGGGTGCAGACGGATTCGCGGGCAACGTCGGACGCGGCGGCGACTGCGGCGTGGAACCACCTGCCGCCGGAGCGCTGCCGCCCGGAGTCGGGTTGCCTGCCGCAGCCGCGGAATTCGTACTTGCGGCGGGGGCCGCACCGGTCGGATTCGAGGAACTCGGAGCGACGGCCGCAGTCTTCATGAAGTCGACGATCTTCGTCCGTTCGCTGAGCACGCGGTCGTAGTTCACGAGGAAGTCGACGATTGCGTCG
>JAFLCO010000538.1 GCA_017303535.1 Planctomycetota bacterium | reverse complement strand
GGCACGAACCGCACGGCCTCCGGCGCGCGCTCGGCCGCGAGCGCGGCTCGGGCCTGAGTTCGCCAATCGGGGAAGTCGTGGATGACGATGGTCATGACGTATCAGGAGCACTTCAACAAAGACGAATGACCAATGACCAAGCACCAATAATCAAACAAATTCCAAATCCAAATAACAAATTCACGTAGCATCGCACATTGGAATTTCCGTCATTGTGTTTTGTTTGGAATGTGGTGCTTGGTCATTGATCATTTGCGAAAGTGGTTATTCACGCAGCGCCTCATACTTCTCCCGTTTGCGCCGACTGCATCGCATCAAACAAACTCAACTGCCGCGGCGCGGCCGCGGTCAGCCGTTCGCGGAGCAGCAAACTTTCCAAGTCCTGCGGGCGCGGCCGGTGATCGGGCGTTTGCAGGAAAAACTTGGCTCTATTCCATGCCACGCGCAGCTTCTTCAAATCGGCCATCCGCAGCGCGCGGATGCGCCGCTGCCGCAGCATCCGGTCGACCGTTCGCACGCCCACGCCCGGGATCCGCAGCAAAAGTTCGCGCGGAGCCCGATTCACGTCGACCGGAAACTGCTCGCGGCGGCGCAAAGCCCACGCCAGCTTCGGATCGATTTCCAAATCCAAGTTCGGCAGCTCGGGCGTGAACAACTCGCCGACTTCAAAATCGTAGAACCTGAGCAGCCAATCGGCCTGATACAACCGATGCTCGCGCACCAGCGGCGGTTGATCCGGAGGCAGCCGGCCGTCGCCATGCGGGATCGGGCTGTAAGCAGAGTAGTACACGCGCCGCAATCGATGGGCGTCGTACAGTTCATTCGCGGTGGAAAGAATTTGAACGTCGGGCGTCGGCGTCGCCCCCACGATCATCTGCGTGCTCTGCCCGGCCGGAGCGAACGCGGGAGCGCGAAAGCCGGCCTTGCGGTCGGTGCGCTGCTCGCTGATCTTGTCGTGAATCTCGACCATCGAGCCTTCGATCGTCGGCCGCTCTTTCTCCGGCGCGAGTTCCGCGAGGTCGCCGGCCGTCGGCAGTTCGATGTTCACGCTCAGTCGATCGGCGTGCAGGCCGGCTTCCGTCAAAAGTTTGCCGCTGCAGCCGGGGATCGTTTTCAGATGGATGTAACCGCCGTAACGGTGTTCGGTCCGCAGCTTGCGGGCCACGGCGACGAGTTGCTCCATCGTGTAGTCGGGCGATTGAATGATGCCCGAGCTGAGGAACAGACCTTCGATGTAATTGCGGCGGTAGAACTCGAGCGTCAGCCGGACGACTTCATCGACGGTGAACCGTGCCCGAGGGATGTCGCTCGTGACGCGGTTGACGCAGAACTTGCAGTCGTAGATGCAATAGTTGGTGAAGAGGATTTTGAGCAGCGACACGCACCGGCCGTCGGGCGTGTAGCTATGGCAAATGCCCATCCCTTCCGTACTGCCGAGCGTCGCTCCCTCGCGCTTGGTACGCGAACCGCTGGAGGCGCACGAAGCGTCGTACTTCGCGGCGTCGGCAAGGATGGCGAGTTTCTGCTGAACGTTCACAAATTCCGCCGAAAACGAGAGGTTTCTCGTATTCTAGCGGAGCGTGTACATTAGTCCAGTTATTTAGCCGCGGAGCTTGTCTCCGCGCTTTTCCCCGCTCGCAACACGCAATGAGCGCGGAGACAAGCTCCGCGGTTAAATGCTGGCGAAGTGACAGTGTGGATTAAGCAAGCAATTCCTTGATGACGCGTCCCCCCGTCTGCGAGATCTGCTTGAACCGCCCTTCGTGGAAGAAGCGGAGCTTGTCGTCGTTCAAGCCCAGTAGATGCAGGAGCGTCACATGCAGATTGGCGATCGGGTTCACGACCTCGACGGCCGTCGCGCCGAGTTCGTCCGTCGCACCGATCACATGGCCGCGCTTCACGCCGCCGCCGGCCAGCCAGACGGTCATCGCCTTCGCGTTGTGGTCGCGTCCGATCGTGCTCGCCCCGCCGCGGACGCCGTTGTCCGGCGAGCGGCCGAACTCGCCGGCGGCCACGACCAGCGTTTCGTCCAGCAGTCCGCGCTGTTTCAAATCGCTGACGAGCGCGGCCATCGGTTTGTCGACCGCTTTGATCCGCGCGGCGTGCGATTTGGCCAGATAATCGTGCGAGTCCCAGCCGCCGGCGTAGACTTGCACGAAGCGCACGCCGGCCTCGAGCAGCCGGCGCGCGAGCAAGCAGCGGCGTCCGAAGTCGGCCGTCGCCGGATCGTCGAGGCCGTACCGCTCTTGCGTCAGCTTGTCTTCGCGGTTGAGATCGATCACGCCCGGCACTTCCGTTTGCATGCGAAACGCGAGTTCATACGCCTCCATCCGGGCCGCCAATTCTTCATGCTGGGGATGTCGGGCTGCGTCGGCCGCGTTGAACTTCGCGAGTAAGTCGAGGTTCGCGCGCTGCACGTCGCGCGTCACGTGCGGCGGCGGGGCGAGATCGAGAATCGGCGAGCCGTGCGAGCGGAGCGTCGTTCCTTGGTAGTAGGCCGGCAGATAACCGTTCGACCAATTGGCCGCGCCCCCCTGCGGATACGACGCCTCGCTCAAGACGACGAACGCCGGCAGGTTTTGATTCTCGGTCCCCAGACCGTACGTGACCCACGCCCCGACGGCCGGATCGCCGGCGAAGCGATTGCCGGTGTTCATGTGGTAACAGGCCGTCGGATGGTCGATGCTCTCGGCCTGGCAGCCGCGATAGATGCAGAGCTCATCGGCGACCGTGGCGAGATGCTCGTACGGCTCGCACATGTCGAGCCCGGCCTTGCCGACCTTGCGAAACTTGAAAGGGCTCTCGACGTAATACCGCTTGCCGCTGGCCATCGCCGACGCGAATTTGTCCTGCCGCTCAAACTCCTTCATGTGCAGCTTCGAGAGCGTCGGCTTAGGATCAAACGTATCAATATGGCTCGGCCCCCCTTCCATATACAGGAAGATACACCGCTGGGCTTTGGCCGCGTGATGGGCAGGCTTCGGCGTTAGAGGACCAGCCGCAGGAGCCGCGCCCGAGCTCGCTTGCGATTTCGCGGCCCGCGCGTCTTCTGACGCGAGC
>JAFLCO010000537.1 GCA_017303535.1 Planctomycetota bacterium | reverse complement strand
CGGCATTGTGCCCCTGGCGATTTGCGGCGCCGGCATCACGCCTGACTCGGCGACGACCTATAGCGAGGCGACGGCCGCGGCGTCCGCGGTCGCGTTCGACGAAGGACATCGCATGATGAAGTTCTTCCTCGGGGTCTAGCGCACGTTTTCAAGTTTGCATCGCGTTCCTTTGACAAGTCCCATTCAGCCGCGGAGATTGACTCCGCTCTTCCCCCTATCGAAACACGCGGAGACAAGCCCCGCGGCCAAATCGAAATGCCTCTCATCGTCCAAAAGTTCGGCGGTTCCAGCGTCGCAGACACGCAAAAAATTCTCGCGGCGGCGCGTAAAGCGATTCGCGCGCAGCAAGAAGGCAATCAAGTCGTCACGGTCGTCAGCGCGATGGGAGACAGCACCGACGACTTGATCGACCTGGCGAAGCAAATCTCCGACAATCCGCCGGCCCGCGAAATGGACATGCTCCTTTCGACCGGTGAACAAGTGAGCGTCGCGCTCATGGCCATGGCCGTTCACGCGCTCGGTAGCAAGGCCGTTAGCATGACCGGTGCGCAGATGGGCATTGAGACCTCGAGCGTCCACGGCAAGGCGCGTATCAACACGATTCGCTCGGATCGTCTGAAAAAGGCCCTCGACGCCGGCAACATCGTTATCGCCGCAGGGTTCCAAGGGATCGACGAGAACTTCAATATCACCACGCTCGGCCGCGGCGGGAGCGACACCACGGCCGTGGCCTTGGCTGCCGTGCTCGGAGCCGATGCCTGTGAGATCTATACCGACGTCGACGGCGTCTATACCACCGATCCTCGCCTGCTGCCGGAGGCTCGTCGCGTCAAGCAAATCAGCTACGACGAAATGCTCGAACTCGCCAGCCTCGGCGCCGGCGTCATGCACAGTCGCTCCATTGAGTTCGGCAAGAAGTTCGACGTGCCGATTCACGTCCGATCGAGCTTTACCGACATTCCCGGCACCATGATCGTCGCCCAAGGCGAGGCTCCGAACCAAGCGGTCTGCGGCGCGACGCTCGTTAAGAATGAAGCGCGGATCACCATCCTCGGTTTACCCGACGTGCCGGGCTCCAGCTTCTCGGTATTTTCGAAGATCGCGGCTAAGAACGTCACTGTCGACATGATCGTGCAGAACGTCGCCGCCGACGGTCGGGCCGACATTTCGTTCACCGTCGTCCGCGACGAACTTGCCGCCACGCTAAAAGCCGTCGAAGAAGCCGTCGCCGAACTTGGCGCCGAAGGCTTCACCAGCGACGAGAACGTATCCAAGGCGTCCGTCGTCGGGCTCGGTATGGCCTCGCAAACCGGCGTGGCCCAGCGAATGTTCCGCAGCTTGGCCGACGCCGGCATCAACATTCAGATGATCACGACGAGCGAAATCAAGATCTCGGTGCTCGTCGATCGCGAGCAAGGGCCTGCGGCGCTCCGCACGGTGCACCAAGCCTTCGAATTGCAAAAGCCGCCCGCGAACGCGGTAACGGAAGTCTCGACGGCGTCGCAATCGGCACACGCCATCGCGTCGCCAGATGCGGCGGCCGACGTCGTCGCACGGTTGCAAAACGTCCAGGGTATGGAAGACCTGACGATCGACGATATTCAGCTCGACGACTCGCAGGCTCGACTAACGATCTCCGGCGTCCCCGATGCGCCCGGCATCGCGGCGCAGGTTTTCGAACAGATTGCCCGCGACGGGATCTTTGTCGACATGATCGTGCAAAGCTTTGGTCGCAACGGTAAGGCGAATCTCAGCCTTACCGTGCCGCGCGATGCTTTGACCAAGGCGCTCACGACGGCCGGTGAACTTGCCAAGAAGTTTTCGTGCGGCCCCATCTCCAGCGCTCCGAAGGTCGCCAAGCTGTCCGTCTCCGGCATCGGGATGCGGAGCCACACCGGTGTGGCCATTCGCATGTTCCGGGCCTTGGCCGAGGCCGGGATCAACGTCGAAATGATCAACACCAGCGAAGTACGTGTGAACGTCGTCGTCGATGGCGCGAAAGGCGCGGCCGGATTAGCAGCCCTGCAAAAAGCGTTCGCCGACACCGTCCGCTAGCCGTTCCGATGTCATTTAGCCGCGGAGCTTGCCTCGGCGTTGGACCATGAAACTCGGCCTTATCAATTCCGCTTGGGTCCAAACCGGCAAGCCGACCGTCTACGGACTGCAAAAGACGAAGGAGATCGGCTTCGACACGGTCGACCTGTTCGTCGACCCGCTCGACCTCGATCCGGCCGAGCGTCGGCTTATCGCCGAGGAATGCAGGCGGCTCGATCTGCCGATCGTTTCGCTTTGCTGCGTCGCCGTCGGGCTGATCGATCTGAACCCCAGTGTTCGACGATTTCATCTCGAGCGCGTACGGAAGTATCTCGACCTTGCAGCCGAGTACCATGCGAAAAACGTACTGCTCGTAATCGGCGAATATATCTGGAATCGGGAAGTCATTCCGGCTGACGAGCAGTGGCAATGGGCCGTCGATGCTTGCCGCGACCTAGGCACCTACGCCGCCCAGCGCAACGTCGAGATCGTTATCGAACTCGAGCCGTTCCCGCTCTCGCTCGTCAACGATATCGATACGATGGTCCGCTTCCTCGACGATGTAAACTCGCCGGCCGTACGGGCCAATATCGATGTCTCGCATCTCGTGCTTTCCAAAGTCGCCCCGGAAGAACTTCGCCGCCTGAAAGGCCGCGCCGGCCACGTGCACATCTCGGATTGCGACGGCAAGAAGCACGGTGACCTGCCGCCAGGTCGCGGCGTCGTGCCGTTTGAGCCTTATCTGAAAGAAATCAAGGCACTGGAGATCGACGGCGTCGTCTCGATCGAACTCGAATACTCGCCGGAACCGGACCGTATCATCGAGTGGGTCGAAGAAGCGTATCGCTCGACCGATCGCTTGATGCAAGCCGCGGGCCTGCGCGGCTAGCGCTTGATCACGTAAAAATCGATGTCACGCGGTTTGCCTTCGTCTTCGACCGCACGGATGAAGCAATTTACCTTGAAACCAAGTTTGCGGCAGTCGTCAGCAAACGACGAGGCCGCGCCACGTTGCGGATCGGTGCAGTAGCCGACGCCG
>JAFLCO010000536.1 GCA_017303535.1 Planctomycetota bacterium | reverse complement strand
GCGAGAAACCCATCGAGACCGGCTTGAAGTTGTAAGGCAACGATGGCGCTGACCGGAAACGACAGACGATAAACATCTGAGTCCGCACCTCGTTGTAAGGCACGCCACAGGGCGACGACCCCTTCCAAAAGATCCACGCCCGGCATGGTGCCGGCGATCCCGCGTCGAAAACTATCGACGAGGTGAATCCCGCCGGAACCTTCGAAAATGCGGGCGCGGCCTTGGGTCGCGTCGCGCAGCGCGGAAACGTTTGGGCCGATCGGCGACGCCTCAGGCTTGAACAGGATTTTATCGGCGCCGAAACGCTCCAGCAGTTGTACGTAGACGCCGTGCGGAATCGTTTGGCCGACGTAACCGGAAGCGTCCTGCACGATCAGCGGCAAGTCGACAGCTTCCGCCAACGCCCGAAAATGCTCTACGAGCGCCACGGCGTCGAGCCGAGCGGAAAGCGGCGGAGCCGACATCACGGCATCACATCCGGCTCGCACGGCGTCACGCGCGAAGTCGATCGACTGTCGCGTACTCTCCGCGCTCACGCCGGCGAACACAGGCCCTCGCCCTGCGGCCGACTCCACGAGCATCGTCGTGAGTCGGTATCGCTCGTCGCTCGTAAGCCGCAGGAGTTCCGACACCATTCCCGTGCCGAGGCCTTGAGCGCCAACGGCGAATGCATAGTCGACTTCACGGGCCAACGCCGCTTCGTCGATTTCATCGTCCTCGGTAAAGGGCGTATGCACGATGGGCAGCACGCCTTGCAACTCACGGGACATTCGCAAACCTCGAGTCCAAGCATTAACGACCGAAGCACTTCACCAAATTTTTGGACACCCTACCAATCGCCGACGCTGCCGTCGGAATACGTTACGGGCTGCGGCAATTCCTGCTGGAAAGGATGACGTCGTACTTCGTCTTCATTGATCGTGATGCCGAGCCCCGGTCGTGTGTTGGGACGAACGATTCGGCCGGCCTGCTCGACCGTGAAGCCTTCATCGACGACGTCTTTGCGCCATGGTACGTCGTTGTGCACCGTTTCACAGATGACATAGCTCGGCTGCGAAAAACCGAACTCCAGCGATGCCGCGGTACTGACCGGCCCCTGTGGATTGTGCGGCGCCAGGGCCAAACGGTGCGCTTCGCAGAGTGCCGCAATGCGACGAGCTTCGCTGAGGCCGCCGCAGTGAGTGATGTCGAGTTGGCATACGTCGCATGCTTGCGCTGCGAACAAATTCTGGAAAGCGGCCAAATGCGTTACGCGCTCGCCGGTCGCAATCGGCGTCGAGACCTCGCTCTTGATTCTCGCCAAGCCTTCAACGTTCTCGGGCCAGCACGGCTCTTCTAAGAAATAGAGCCCGAAAGGTTCAAGCACTTTCGCAAACTGGAGCCCCATCGCGGGCGACGGTCGCGCGTGGCAGTCGACCATAATGTCGATCGATTCGCCGACCGCCTCGCGCATTGCGGCGACGCACTTCTCGGCGGTGCGCAGCGGCTTCAATCCTTCGAGCGGCATGGTAGGCGGCACCGCCATCGACTTAAACGCCGTGAAGCCCTCGGCCACGGCCTGTGCGGCCAAGTCGGCGAAACGGCGCGCGTCATCAGCGGCCGTTTCGTAAAAGTCTTCCATGCGGCCGCCGCCCAGATGGCAATAAGTTCGCACATGGTCGCGCACCGGGCCGCCCCAAAGTTTCGAGCATGGCACGCCGAGCGACTTCCCCAAGATGTCCCAAAGTGCGAGATCAATGCCCGCGATGGCCGTTGCTCGCACGATGCCGTGGCCGTGCCAGAAATGGCGGCGATACATCATCTGCCAAAGATGCTCAACGCGCGTCGGATCTTGGCCGATCAGCAACTCGGCTAAATCCTGCACGGCGCCGGCGACGGCCCGCGTGTGCCATTCCAAAGTCGCTTCGCCCCAGCCGAACAAGCCGTCTTGATCGGTAAGAACTTTGACGAAAACCCAGTTTCGCATGCGTGCATGGCAGACATGGGTTTCGACCGCGACGATCTTCATTGGCAGTTCATGACGGACGGATAGAGGTAATCGTTTTGCCCTGTCGATCAAAACCTGCTGCGCATGACATCGTGGATCGGCCGGTCCAATCCGCGGCCATTCTCCAAGGAAAACAGCAGATGAAGCGTAGGGTTCAATATTGTTGACATGTTAACAACAGCCGTGCTATCGTGCAATTCGACGGTCGCGGCCTGCCCGTCGCTCAAAATATCTCCCCGCCGCTACTGATCCTCGCACCCTGTCTAACAATCTGCAAAAGTTTATGTCGCCCCTCGTTCGCGGTCTTCGTCATCAGATTGCCCGTCAACTTCGCGACGACATCGCCACCGGGCGTTTTCGCGAGGGAGATCCGCTGCGAGAGGTCGAACTCTCCAAGCGGTTCGGCACCAGCCGGGGCCCGATCCGTGATGCGTTGTTGGAGTTGACCAAAGAAGGCGTGGTCGTCGCCCAACGCAACGGCGGCGTCGCCGTGGCCCCTCCGGTCGGCGACGAGATCACCAAACTCATCACGCCGATTCGGCAAACAATCGAAACGTACGCGCTGGGCATGATCTTCGACTCGCTCGAAGCCGGCGACTTCGCCACGTTTCAGCGTTGCGTCGATCACATGCAGATCGGCTGCCAACGCGGCGATCACGCCCTCGTGGCCGAGGCCGATTTGGCGTTTCATCGCGCCATACTCGACCGCGCAGGCAACCATTGCCTGATGGCGATTTGGTCCACGATCGTCGGTCAGTTGCAGCGTCACTTCACCAGCGCTTGCCGTGAGTACGCGAACCTGATGGATTACCACGCCGAGCACGTCGCACTTATCGAAGCTTTTCAATCCGGTAACCGGGCCGCGGCCGTCAAGGCCTTGGAAGAGCACATTCGTTGGCCCATTCGGCAATCTGCGGAAGCATCCACGGAAAGGGCGAGCTGATGCGAATATCGCATCGATGTCGTCAGGCATTCTCGTTGGTCCTCGCCGCATTAGTAGTGCCTGTCTACGCTAAGTCGGCCCGATCGGACGAGTCCGCAAAAACCGCGGATGCACATCCCGACTACTCGCGTGACGTCAAGCCGCTGCTCGCTCGGAAATGCTAC
>JAFLCO010000535.1 GCA_017303535.1 Planctomycetota bacterium | reverse complement strand
AAAAAACAGCGCTGCTGAACGACCTGGCCAGCCGGGTAGAACTCCCTTACGGCGTGATGGCGGTCGTCCTGTTGATCATAGCCCTGGTTATCAAATCATCCCAAACGGTGCCGGAGAGCCCGATCGTCGTTCCATCGGTGTCGCCCGACGCCCTGCGAGCCGCGGCGATGCCGGCGATGGGTAGCATGGCGTTGGGAGCAACAGCCGCTGCCGCGCCTCCGCCGGCCCCGTCGCGAGCCACGCCGTTGCCGCCGGCGGCCGGTTCAGGCGCGATCGGCGGCACGATGATGCTCGACGTCTCGATGATGAACGATCTGGTGGCCCGCGCCGGTTCCACCGCGTCTCCGAGCGCTGTACCACCGAGCGCCGCTCCGCCGCTGCCGAACTTGCCCTACGATCCGAACGGACCGTGGGCCACGCCGCCAGGCGCAACTTCCGCACCGGCTCCGCTGCCGCAGGTTCCTTCCATTAGCGAAACGGCTTACATACCGACGAATTTGTCCGTCGATGAAACGACGGCGCTCGGCGGCATCGAGCCGGTGCAGGTCGATCCGCAATACTCGGCCACCTGCTTGAAGCAGTTGCAATACGTGGGCGGGCTGTTGCGCCGGGCGCGGGCTCCGGTTTGCCCGCTCAACGGAGTGCTGGCGCTCCTGCAATTCGAGTCGATCCACGGCACGGCCGCCGAAATCGAAGAACTCCGCCAAGCGGTGCGGGCCGACCTCGCGACACTGCAGTTCGCCACGCAAGTTCGGGCTCCGACGACGGCACTGGTCGTCGGTCTGGAAAAGGAACGTGGCTTCCGCGAACTGGTACGGCGCGTCGGCAAAGACCGGGCCGCAGCGCAGCGCTTCGGCCGCAAGTTCGACTTGCGGGCTTACCCGACGAAAGAACAACTCGTATCGCTGGCCGCCCACGTCTGCGGGGCGTTCGAAGATTGGTCGTATGCCCTGTTCCGCGAAGAGAACGCTTTGACTCGACCGGGGAACACCCGGCTTTATGAACTGTTGTCAAAGGTTCGCTGCGGCTGGAAAGATCGACTTGCCTCCCTACTCGCCGACAGCTTCGGCTGCGACGCGACCAAGAACGGCAAGCGAGATTCGTTGCTTTTTAGCGGTTGCTACCTGGCGGCAACCGGCGAGTCGTCGGATCGGCGGGCCTTTTCGCGCGGCGTCATTGATAAGCTGGTCGACGAGCAGGAACTCGTCGAGTGGAACAGCGACGCCGCGGCAAGTAACCGCCGGCAGTCGATGTGGGCCGTTATCGGCATGCTCACCTTCTTCTTCCTCACGGCCACGCTGGCCGTCATGTTCTTCCTGGGCCGCTTCCGAAGTTAACGCCGCTACATTGACCGTCCTGCCAAACTCCGTGCCGGCACTTTCGACGTTTTTCGACGCCCAACAAGTCGCGAGATGAATGTTGCCGACTTCCGTTCGACGGGCCGACGCTACTTTTCCCGGCCCTCCTGCTCTCAGAAACGTAAGGCGGGTTGTGCGGCGCGATGAATCTGTGAAGCGGCGGTTGAAATATTTTTGAACCGAATTCATTGCAACCGCGTATCAACGCGATACTCTTGTCGATGTGGTTTTCCCCGATGCGGCAAATCAGCTATGGCCGTTTGCGAACGTCGTGATTGCATCGCTGCGCTCGATAAATTGCGACGGCGCGGACTCGGGCGCACTTCGTCTTTGAGGCCGTCGTGCGAGTCGTCGCCGTCGATGCCGCAAACGGCCACGGTGGTTTTCATTTTTATCCTTCATCTTTGAGGCATTCGAGAAAATGGCCAAGGTTGAGTACCCCAACGAGTTGACGAAGAAGTACTGGGATAAGAAAAAGCCCCTGGTCATCAAGGGGAAGAAAACGGGCATCGGGGAAGCCCTCGACGAGCTGAATAAGAAGTACGACGACATTAAGTGGGCCAACTATGAAGCGCAGAACACGATCGCCAGCATCGATAAAAAGCTGAAAGAATTGCCGGCTCTATGCCGCGAGGGGATTGAACCGCTCGGCAAAACGGCCAAAGAGATCAAGACTTTAGCGACGGAATGGTCGGCCAAGTTCAAGAAAGAAAAGCTGACGCCGAAAGCCGCTTCGGACGCCTGCGACGCGATCGCCGACGCCGCCAAGAAGTTCATCAGCGACGTGGATGATTATCAAGGCGTCCAGGCGCTCGAATACATGGAGATGCGCAAGCAGTGCGTCATTAAGCTGCGCCAAGTGCTTAAGCCGGTGATGACCAAAACCCAAACGAAGATCAAAGGCCTCCTGGAAGACATCAGCAAGTTCGCTAAAAGCCCGACTAAGGACACCTACTGGTCGCTCTTCAAAGGCGACTGCAACGCCCGCGGTTACACGACCGGCTGCAAGAACTGGGACCAATACCTGCTTGAGTTTCCCGAGATTCGCGCTCAGTGCTACAAAGGCGACGCCATGGACGACTTCTTCCCCTGCATGGAAGACTACGGCGCCAACTGGGCCGAACCGCAGTTTGAAGAGAAGGTCAACAAGAAGAAGTGCAACGGATTGAGCGAAGAGGACACTTACAAGTTTCACGCGAAGCAAATGATCTTGGCGACACCGACGATCAAGAAGTTTCAGACGGCGCTGGACAAGCTGATGACGATCCTCGACGGCTAAGCGGTTTGCGGCGAAGGTGCTAGTGCGGTTGGCCGTCGACACGGCCAACCGCATCGCTCAACGATCGTTACGTGCCGTATTTCTTGTTACGCGCACGGATCAGTTCGTTAACCTCGACGTTCGCCGGGCGGATTTCGAACGGGCCGTACTTTACGCCGGGATGCTTCGACATCAACTCCACGGCGTGCGCCATATCGCGGGCTTCCAAGAGCAGGATGCCGCCGAGTTGCTCCTTGGTTTCGGCATAGGGGCCGTCGGTAACGAAAACGCCGCCGTCCTCGCCCGGTCGAACCGTGCGCGCGTCCATGTGCGGCATCAGAGCCTCACCGCCGATAAAGTGACCGCCGCGGCGAAGTTCGTCGTCGTACCGCATGCACTCTTCGAACATCACCGCCATTTCTTCCGGCGGGGTCGAGTGCATCTTCTTGAGATCGGCGTAACCAAGGCAGACGAATTTCATGGCGGGCTCCG
>JAFLCO010000534.1 GCA_017303535.1 Planctomycetota bacterium | reverse complement strand
AGAGGTGTCGTTCATCGATGCCTGCCGCGAGCAGTGCGTCGCGCTGGAGTTCGGTGCTTTGCCGATCACCGGCGCTAGAAACTCGGATGTAGCCCACCTGCATTCACGAAAAACCTTTGTTGCTTCAGTTCTCGTGATAAATCACGGCTGAAGCATTCCGTCAAGGTTTTTCGTGAAGCAGGAGACGGACGAAGCTGAGGCGATCGGTCCGACCTCGTCCCGTGACGGAGGGCCTCACGGAAAACATCTGTTTTTCGTGAGGCCCCCGTTGCGAGTTTTCTTGCGCGAAGCTGCAAACTGCGCTAGGGTCGAGCGGTCAACTGGGCGACGTCTCACATCGAGCGTCGTTTCCATTACCGGACCCTAGGCAGGTCCGTTCTCGTCGTGTCGAACGCGCTAACGCCGAAGCGTTCGAACTGGGAGTGACGTCATGTCACAAGAGAAGATTGCAGAAATGTTGTCGCAGCGAATGACGACTGCCGACCTCAGAGCGCTCGGGTGCTCGGCGGCGGAACTTGTCCGGCGCGGGTTTAGCGTCGCTTATCTGCGGCTCAACGGCTACACGGCCTTTGAGTTCTTGGGCGAGGTGCCGGTGAAGAAACTCCTGGACGGCGGCTACTCGGCCAGAGATTTCCGAGAAGCGGGCTACGCCGCCGCACATCTCTGGTCTGTCGGCGTCAAAGTCGCGGAACTCCGTGCGGCCGGTTATCCCGAGTACGAACTGCGTCGGTATTTGTCGATGCAGGTTTTGCGGGACGGCGGGTATTCGCTGGAAACCTTGCGCGCGATCGGGGCCACGGTGCCGCAACTGCGTGAACTCGGCGTGAGCAACTCCGATTTACGCAAAGCCGGTTATGTGCTCCGGGAACTGCTGGTAATCGACATCCCGCCCAAACTACTGGCCGACGCCGGTTATACGGCCGAGGAGTTTCGGCGCGGCGGCTGTTCCTTGGACGAGGCCAAACTCGCAGGCTTCACCGCCGAGCAACTTGCGTCGGCGGGCTACCCGAGCGCCGATACTGCGTAAGCCTTCCTCAAGAAAGACCCCGTGCCCGCCAGGCCGGGGTCTTTTTTTTGCTGCGAGTTTTTACGGCGACGCATGACATCATTACCGCCAAGTCGGCCGCCGGAATCTCCTGCCGCCGATCAGCGTAACGGCTGAGAACCCACTGCTTTTCATTTGCGGCGCGAGCGTACCATTTCGTCGTCGCGATCGGCGTTCGCAGGTTTTTCGAAGTACGGACCTATTTTCGGCAATTCGATGCGAACGACAATTCAGGGTTCGGTCGGTTCCACGGACTTTGTCCGAACTTAAGAGAGCCGAGGCACCGCTTGAGGCCAAAAACAACAACGGCACGACGTCGACGAAGCGGCTCGTGCCGTGAACGTCTCTCCGAACGGATCGAGCTTACTTCAAAATGCCGCCGCCGCCCCGTTTCGCGCCGGGGGACATGATGAACGCCGACTCGTCCGCACCTTCCTTCGCCAACTGAGCCAAGACCTTCTCTTCGTCCTTGAGTGCGACGGCGGCGAGGGCGTCGCCCCGTTCGTAGTTAAAGGCGACCTGCCGCCCTTCGATGTCCTTGGTCAACGTCAGCGGACGCTTGGCGCGGATCACCGTATCGTATTCGCGGAACAAGCCGACGAACTCGGCGGCGGGGAGCGTGCGACTGACCCCTGCCCGCAACCACTTCACGCCGTCGGCTTCGCGCAAGATATATCGTGCGGAAGAAATATCAGATGGCATCGTTCGATCCTCTATCACGTTCGAGGCCCGCAATTTGCGGCTCGAACGGGGTTTTACCAAGCTTATGGCTTTACTCTACCGAGCACATTCGCGCCACCGCGACGCGGCGGCGGGCAACGGAGAGCAAATCCTTGTATCAGCAGACGCTCTCGTCGCGCTCTTGATGCTTCAACGCAACGAGCCGCCAAGGGCCGAAGACCCGAGCTTCCTAGCCCGCTCGGTAACACAGGTCGGGGGGTATGTCAACGCAATCGGCACATGTCGCAACTTTGTACGCCAACCGACAGGAAACATTGAAATTCGCCTATTGTGGACGATGCGGCGGCCGATCTGATTCAGCGCCAGGCCGTCGTCCCCCCAAAAAAAGACCTCCCGTCGCCGATGCGACGGGAGGTCTGGGCTGACCCCGGAAATTAGCGCGACGAACCGGGCGGTGGGTTTAGTTTCGTAGCGCACCTTCGCGTTCTTCTTTCTCCCAGGCATCCAGCTCGGGAGCCGACAAGGCCTCGAACTGTTGCCTGAGCTCCGTCGGCAAGAAGGTCACAAGGTAGGCACACGCCGCCCTTCCGATCTGCGAACTCGGCAGATGCTTAACGCATTCCAGCGCCTTCTTCAGCATGGCCGTCCCACCTTCGGGCTGGTCCTCCAGCATGGCGCCGGCGAAGCAGGCTTGCGCTTCGTAGATGAACCATGCCGGTTTGGACTCTCGGATCTTCAGTTCGTCGGGCGACCATGCCTTGAGTCCGGAAACGGCTTCCAGCATTCTGCTAAGGTCCGGAACGGCGGGATCGGCAAAGACATCCTCAATTGCTTTTCGTGACATAGCGTCACTCCCCATTTGAATGCTCGGCGACAACGCATTCAAAAACAACAACAAAACCGCCGGACGTTTGGTAATGGTCACAATGCTCGAAGTTAAGCAATTGCCCATAAACAGGCCGACCCTAGCGCAATTCGAGGTCCAGCGCAAGCAATAGTTCATAAAACTTAACTATTAACGCTCACGCCGCATCCGATGCGTCGGCCATCCGCAGGTGCAAAACGGCACCTGCCTTCGGCGACCGCGTGCTTTCGGGCGCTGCTTCGCTCTGGTCGCGCTGATGCGCGACTTCATTTGAGTTGAGCGAGGGCACGTTCCGCACAGGCGGTGACGATACCGAGCGAATCCCCGATGTTGATCGCCTGCTGATGCAAAACTCGCTGCAGGTAAATGATCCGATCGCGCGGAATACCGTCTTCCATTACGCTGCGATAAACGCGGAAGCCCAAGAGTTGGGGCTTGCTGGTGTTGTCGATGCTTTCGCTACGACCACGAATATCGGTCATAACCAGCAACCACTTCTCTTCCTGCGGAGTATCTGCGTCCGC
>JAFLCO010000533.1 GCA_017303535.1 Planctomycetota bacterium | reverse complement strand
GGCAGGATTTGGGTTGCGGCGTATTCATTCTGACGCCGCTAAATCGCTCCCGTGCTTCCACTTGTTGGAGAAATGCCCATGCCGGCAAAACTTCGTTGGCTCGTCGTCGCGGCATTAGTCTTGATGTCGGGTTGTACGCTCGCCGACTCGATGCGATCGTTTTTCGGCGGCGCCGATTCCAACGAACGCGAAATGAATCAATACGGCCCCAACATTCCGCCGTCGCCGTAGTGAAAAGTTCGGCGATCGATTGATTGCGTTGAGACTCGGCGACGAATGATCCGCAAGCCACCGTTAGGCAAAATCGGGTTGCCCCTCACCCTATCCCTCTCCCCCGAATTGAGCCGGACAAAACTCGGCGTCGGGCCGGGGGCGAGGGGACCAAACTGGTTTGTATGGTGGTGGTAGCTGATTTGTCTTAGCCCCGGGCGAGCCGCCCGGGGCAGCGTTGATTTAAAGTCGACGTCGCTTGTTGTTTGACGCTGCCCCCGGCGACTCGTCGGGGGCTAAGACGGAGTGGCCGGCTCTGGTGCGGCGTTGAAGACTGCGCTACGCCATGCCGCTCGATTTTACGAGGGCGGCGTGGACGGCGAGGTCGTGCTCCGGGGAATAGTCCGGTTGTTTCTCACCCCGCACGACCGCCGCGAACTCGCGCAGGTCGCGAATCTGCAGTACGGCAGCCGGTAGATTGAGTCGTTCCCAAGTCTTGCCGTCGCGGCTGAGGATGTCGAGCGGTTGGACCGCGTTGTTCGCCAAGTGGCCGCTGCCGAGGTGGGGAATGATCAACGCCCCTTTGGTGCCGTAGACCTCGAAGCGTCGCTGGTCGGGCGTGATTTCCAGGGCAGGCACTTCCACAATGCCGAGCGCCTTCTCAAAGCCGAACAGTGCCGCGCCGTTGTCGACGAACTGGCCGTCGCGCGTCGGATGGTGATGGCCGACGACGCTCTTGATTTCGCGCGGCGGGCCGAGGATCGAGCACATGAAGTCGATCGCGTGCCCGGCCATTTCGAAGAAGATGCCGCCCGAGTACTGGCCAAGCGTGTCGACGTGTTCTTGATAAAGCGGCAAATCTTTCGGCAGCCGACCGCGGAACTCGTAAATATGGCCGATGTCGCCCCGCTTGGCGCGGCGGAGCATCTCTTCGACGGCCGACATGTAGCGAAACAAGTACGCCATCTGCAGATGGACGCCTTGCCGCTTCGCCAAAGCGAACGTGGATTCGGCTTCGGCGATCGTCGTGCCCGCCGGCTTTTCGCAGAGCACCGGGAGCTTGCGGTCCAGGGCCCGACGAGCGTGCGACAAGTTTTCGCTGACGATCCCTTCGACAAGCACGCCGTCGAGCTGTTGGTCGAGGAGGTCGTCGGCCGAGTCGAACCAGCGCAAGTCGGGCAGGAGCGACGACCACTGACTGCGCCGTTGCTCGACCAACGCTCGATCCGCGTCCCAGCAGCCGACGAGTTCAAACTCTTCCGGATGGGCCGCGATCTGCCGGACCATGCCGGGAGCATGCGGATGCCAAACGCCGAGCAATGCGAGACGGAAAGGCATGAAGCGAGTGGGGAATGCGGAGTGGGGAGTGGGGAGTGGGGAATGCAGGCCGCGGAGACCAAAAGCAGCACGGCGTTTACTTCACTTCGAGCATTCTTTCGAGCGCGACGAGGGACCATTTGGTGGCTTCGTCATCGACGCGGACGACGTTTACCGGGGTGCCGGCCGCGAGATTCTCTAGGCTCCAGCAGAGGTGGGCCAGGTCGATGCGGTACATGGTCGCGCACATGCAGACGAACGGCGAGAGGAAGTGAATCTCTTGTTCTGGGTGTTGGGCCTTGAGCCGGTTCACCAAGTGCAGTTCAGTGCCGATGACCCACTTCGTGCCGGGCGGCGCCGCTTCGACTTCGCGGATGATTTTGCCGGTCGAACCGTACACATCCGCCATCGCCACGACTTCGCGGGCACATTCCGGATGAACGAGCACTTTGATGCCCGGGTACTTGTTGCGGAAGAGGTCCACATGCTCCGGCTTGAACACGGCGTGAACGCTGCAGTGCCCTTGCCAGAGTAGCACCTTCGACTCACGGATGGCTTGTTCCGTGTTGCCGCCGAGTTCTTCGGCGTGGGGGTTCCAAACCGGCATCTTGTCCAGCGGTACGCCCATCGCGAAGGCCGTGTTGCGCCCCAGGTGCTGATCGGGAAAGAAGAGCACTCGGCTACGACGCTCAAAGGCCCACTTCAGCACCGCGGCCGCATTGCTCGACGTGCAGACGATACCGCCGTGCCGTCCGCAGAAGGCTTTCAATGACGCGGCCGAGTTGATGTACGTCACCGGCGTGATGTCACCGGTGTCGATCACTTCGCCGAGTTCGGCCCAGGCGTTTTCGACTTGCTCGATGCCCGCCATGTCGGCCATCGAACAACCGGCGGCCATGTCGGGCAGGACGACGGGCACGCGCAGGCCGGAACGTTCCGTAAGCCGCTCCGGCCGGTTGACGAGCATGTCGGCCGATTCGGCCATGAAGTGCACGCCGCAGAACACGATTTGCCGGCAATCGGTATTGGCCGCCGCCATTTGGCTGAGCTGGTAGCTATCGCCCGTCAGATCGGCCAGTGCGATCACTTCGTCTTGCTGGTAATGATGGCCGAGAATCAGCAGTTGCTTGCCGAGCTTGGCCTTCACTGCGCGAATGCGCTCGGTGAGCGTGCCGTTGTCGAGCGAACGGTACGGCTTCAATTCCAACGGCGGTTGACCTAACTCGGCAACGGACATCTGGCGTACTTTCTGATGAGCGGCGGACCGATGCGGCCCCCAACCTAGCAACATAGGAACAGGGAATTATAGTCGCTCGTTGCCGGCGGGGCCGGCGTCCGGTTTGCGGGTCGCGAAATCTTTGACAACTCGGCAAAGTCTACGACCTGCCGCGGCCGATCACCACCGAGAGCGTCACCCGCTGGGTCGTGGAGAACCAGGCCCAGATGCTGGCGGGCGAGGCGCTCCTGCTGGTCACCCTGGACGAGGCGGGCGAGGTCGCCGGCTATTCGCGGATCACGGTTTGGCCCGAGCACGCGTCTGCTGAACTCGCGGGTGCGATCCGGGCCGACCTGCAGAACCGCGGCCAGGGCGGCGTCGGCATGGCGCGGACC
>JAFLCO010000532.1 GCA_017303535.1 Planctomycetota bacterium | reverse complement strand
CTTCGCCGGCTCGACCGTCGTGCATAGCGTCGGCGGTTGGGTGTCGCTGGCCCTGTGCATCAAGCTCGGCCCGCGCATCGGGCGCTTTGCTCCCGGTCAGCCGGCGATGGCGCCGCACAACCTGCCGATGTCGACCATCGGCGGGCTGCTGCTGTGGTTCGGTTGGTTCGGTTTCAACGGCGGCAGTGCTCTGGCGCTCACCGAAAACATTCCGCTGGTGCTGCTCAACACGAATCTTGCCGCCGCCGCAGGCGGGCTCGCCGCACTTATCCCAAGCTGGCGACAAGAACGCCGCGCCGACGTCGGCCACGTCATCAACGGCGTCATCGGCGGCTTGGTCGCCGTTACTGCAAGCTGCAACATCGTCGAACCGTGGGCCGCGGTCGTCATCGGCGGCACGGCCGGCGTCATCAGCGTGGCCGGTACCTATTGGCTGGCCGCGCGTCGGATAGACGACGTCGTCGGAGCGATTCCGGTTCACGGCATGTGCGGCATTTGGGGAACCTTGGCCGTCGCGTTGTTCGGCCATGAGGCGCTCTTCCCCAACCACGCTTCACGCTTCACGCAATTCGGCGTCCAGTTCATCGGCGTCGGCGTTTGCGGCATCTGGTCGTTCGGCATGGCGTGGTGCGTGCTCGTGCCGGTGCTTCGCCGCGTCGGCTTCCGCGTCAGTCGCGAGGCCGAATTGCGAGGGCTCAACGTTTCAGAGCATGGGGCCAGCACCGAGTTGCACGAACTCCTCCGCAACATGGATCATCACTATCGGGCCGGCGACTTTCGCACGCCGGTGCCGGTCGAACCGCATACGGAAGTCGGTCAGATTGCGGCGGAGTACAACCGTGTGATACGTCGGGCCAGTTCGGAGATCCGTGCCCGCGAAGAAGCCGCCGCCGCGGCTCGTACGGCCGAAGAAAAGTATCGCAGCATCTTCGAAAACGCCGTCGAAGGGATGTTTCAAACTACGCCCGACGGCCGTTACCTCAGCGCCAACCCCGCGCTGGCCCGCATCTACGGCTATGAATCGCCGGACGAACTGATGAAATCGCTGGAAAAGATCGACGTGCAGTTGTACGTCGATGCCGGCCGCCGCGACGAGTTCCGCGCCGCCGTCGAACGCGACGACATGGTGCGCGACTTCGAGTCGGAAGTCCGCTGCCACGACGGTTCCACAATCTGGATCTCCGAAAACGCTCGGGCCATTCGCAACGAGCGCGGCGAAGTCGTTTGCTACGAAGGGACGGTCGTCGACGTCACGGCGAAGCGCGCGGCGGCGCTTTTGCAGTCGGAGAAGGAAGCCGCGGAAGCCGCCAATCGGACGAAGAGCGAGTTCCTGGCCAACATGAGCCACGAAATTCGCACGCCGCTCAACGGCGTGATGGGCATGCTCGAACTCCTCGGCACGACCACGCTCGACGCTAAACAAAAGCGCTTCGTGCATCTCGCACAGTCGTCGTCCGACGCGCTGCTGGGGCTCATCAATCAGTTGCTCGATTTTTCGAAGATCGAAGCCGGCAAAGTCGAACTCGAACGGATCGAATTCCGCCTGCATGCGCTCGTGGAAGATTTGGCGGAGGTCTTCGCACACAAGGCGCAGAAGAAGGGCGTGGAACTCGCCTGCCGCATCCGGCCGGATGTGCCCGACGTGGTTCTCGGCGATCCGGAGCGCGTCCGGCAAGTCGTCGTCAACCTCACGAACAACGCCATCAAATTCACCGACGTCGGCGACGTGCGTATTGAGATCTCATGCCAAGGTGATCAAGGCGCGGCCAAGCAGATTCGCTTCGCCGTCTACGACTCCGGCATCGGCGTGCCGGCCGATCGACGCGACCGCCTGTTTCAACCGTTCACGCAAGTCGATGCGTCGACTACGCGCAAATACGGCGGCACCGGCCTGGGGCTATCGATCTGCAAACAACTCGTCGAAGCGATGGGAGGAACGATCGAATACCTGCCGCGGCCCGAGGGGGGCTCGATCTTCCAATTCACGCTGCCGCTGGAGCCGACCGCCGATACGTCGCCGTCGTCTCGCCTATTACCGCACGGCTTGCGAAAGATCCGCGTGCTGGCGGTCGACGACGTCGAAGCCAACCGCGAATTACTAGTCGAAAACTTCGCTCGCTGGGGCGTGCAAATCGACACGGCCGACGACGGCCTCGCCGCGTTGGAAAAGGCCAAAAACGCCGCAGCCGCCGGCTCCCCTTATGGCTTGTTGGTCCTCGATCGCCGACTGCCGGATCTCGACGGCCTCGATCTCGCGGAGCGCTTACACACGGACGCGGCTTATCGCGATTCCCAAATTCTGCTGCTAACGTCGCTGAGCGACTCGCCTGACGCCGCCGAACTTCGTCGGCTCGGCATCACGAACGTGATGAACAAACCGATTCGTCAATCGCAGCTCTTCGACGCCGTCGTGGCGGCGGCCAAAGATTGCGAACCGCGGACGATCTCGGAAATCGTCGCGAGTACAAGGCCCGCTGAACAACCTTCGCGCTCCCAAGCCGCAGGCAGCGGCCGGCGAATCCTCGTCGCGGAAGACAACGACGTCAACCAACTCGTCACCGAAGAGATTCTCCGCTCCGCCGGTTACGACTGCCTGATCGTCGACAACGGCCAGGCCGCAATTGATGCGCTGGACGATGAGCCCTTCGGGCTAGTGCTGATGGATTGCCAAATGCCGGTGATGGACGGCTTCACCGCGGTGCGCGCTTTGCGCAAGCGCGAAGCCGAGGGACGCCGCTACGCCGCCGACGGCCCACTCCCGGTGGTCGCTCTCACGGCGAACGCGGTTCGCGGCGATCGCGAGCTTTGCCTTTCGGCCGGCATGACCGATTACACGACCAAGCCGATCGATCGCGAGAAACTCCTGGCAATCGTGGCCCGGCTGATGCCTGCCGTCACCGAACCGACGCCGGTCATAAATGCAGTCGCTCCCTCGCAGTCGACGAGCGACGGCGACGCCGTACCTTGCCTGGAAGCCGCCGATGAAGCGGCGGTCGAATCCTGGCTCGGCGACGCCTTTCAAGTCGACGATCTGCTCGAGCGTTGCCAAGGCAATAAGACCTTCGCGACCAAACTGCTGGAAAAGTTCCGCAACCGGCTGCCGGGGGATTTCGCCGCCATCTGTGAAGCCGCCGCCGCGGGCGATCGGG
>JAFLCO010000531.1 GCA_017303535.1 Planctomycetota bacterium | reverse complement strand
CTGGCGATCGTCGTCGTCGAGATTTTTCGCTACGACAAAGACACGTCGCAGCGCGTGACCGAACGACTCGGGCTGAGCGCATTGGGCTTGGCGTACGTCGGGCTGCTCATGAGCTTCATCGTACGCCTGCGATACGTCACCGCCGAATCGATGTTGCCGCTAATCTCGTTGATCGTCGTCGTGAAGTCGGCCGACATCGGGGCGTACACCGTCGGTCGGTTGATCGGCAAGCATAAGATGGCCCCGAAACTGAGCCCGGGAAAGACATGGGAAGGGCTCTTGGGAGGACTTCTGTTCTCGTGGATCGGAGCAGTACTTTTGGCATTGGCGGCAGTAAAGCTCGGAGAACCGAAAGGAGAGCTTGTCCACGATGTCTTGCGAAGCAACAAATTGCATTGGTTCGCGTATGTCATCGCCGCGAGCCTAATCGGCACGCTCGGCGACTTGGCTGAGTCACTCCTCAAGCGAGACTTCGGCCGCAAAGACTCCAGCACTTGGATGCCCGGCTTTGGCGGCGTGCTGGATATCATTGATTCGCCGCTCCTAGCTGCTCCGGTGGCCTGGGCCTTCTGGCACTGGGGTTGGCTGACAGGCTGAAATCGAATGGCGAAGTTCGGGCTATTCCCGTCGTGCGGAGTTTACCGCGTACAATGAACCGCGGCCACTTCACGCAACTCGTTGCCGTGAAATGCCTTACGCACGCCCGTTATCGCTAAACGCTAGCACGTCCGCGTGTGCGATACTATAACTAGGTCGCCGCATGAGGCGGCGTTAACGTGACCCCGACGCGTCGCCTACGAGCGGCGCTTGTGATGAGCGAAGCTTCAATTTCCGTCGACGATCCGCAGGCGCTCCTGTCGCTCTTCGGTCCGCGCGATCAGCACCTGCGGCGCATCCGCGAGGCGCTCGACGTGCGCATCGCGTCCCGCAACGGCCAGATCGTGGTCGAAGGGGCGGAACAATCGGTGGCCAAGGCGACCGATATCTTCGAGCAACTGAAGGCGTTCCTGACCCAACACGGCAATCTCGACTTCGCCGAAGTCGAACGAACGCTGGGCAACGTCCTGGGGCACGGGTCCGCCAACGGTTCGGCCGACGCCAAAGGCCCGCCGGTCGAAATCCCGACGATCGACGTCTTCCAAGCGTCGCGTAAGGTGCAGCCGAAAACGGCCGGACAAGCCCGCTACATTCGGTCCATTTTGGATCACGACGTCGTGCTGGCCGCCGGGCCTGCCGGAACCGGAAAGACGTATTTGGCCGTCGCCACGGCCGTTGCCGCGTTGAAGGCCGAAAAGGTCAAGAAGATCGTGCTCGTGCGACCGGCGGTCGAAGCCGGCGAAAGCCTCGGCTATTTGCCGGGCGACATGCAGGCCAAGATCAATCCGTACTTGCGGCCCTTGCTCGACTCGCTCCGCGAGATGATGGACTACGAAATGCTCAAGCGTTTCACGGAGCAGGACGTCATCGAAGTCGTGCCGCTGGCGTACATGCGCGGCCGCACGCTCAACGACGCCTTCATCATTCTCGACGAAGCGCAAAACGCCACGATCTCGCAGATGAAAATGTTTCTCACGCGAATGGGGCGGTCGTCGAAGATCGTCGTCAGCGGCGATATGACGCAGGTCGACTTGCCTTCGCACACGCAAAGCGGCTTGGTCGACGCCATGCGCCGGCTCGGCGGTATCGAAGGGATCGGCATCATCACGCTCAGCGGCGCCGACATCGTGCGGCATCGCCTCGTTCAAGAAATCGTTCGTGCCTACGACGAAGGGCCTGCCGGCGCCAAACGGCAGAAGCACAACTAAGCCATGGCCAGCGGCCCGAAGAAACGATTGCGGTCGAGTCGCGTCGCGGCGTTGGAACTGCCGCCGAGCCGCTTTGAGCGCGGGCTCATGGCCCTGCAGCGCATCGACGTGCTGCTACGGCTGATGATGTGCTTTGCGACGGCCGTAGCCATCTGGGGCATCAGCGGCGCGTGGGCTCCGGCCTTCACCTTTCGTGAAAACTACGTGCCTCACCGCGACGTTACGGCTCGCGTCGCGTTTGAATTGCCGGACGAGAACCAGACGTATCTCGCCAAAGAACGCGCCAAAGCGCAGGCACCGTTCGTCTATCGGCAAGACCCTAAGGACCTGGACCTGCTGCGAGCGTCGTTGGAACTTGGCCTCAACGAAGTGCTGACGGCCGAAGAACGAAAAGACGTCAAAGACGAGGTTTGGCGGCAATTTCAACCGCCACTCGATGCCGCGGCGGCTGGGAAACCCGTCGATGCCGTGGCCGATGCCGAGCACTACAAGCAATTTCGCACAGTGTTAGCGGCGCTCGGCGGACAGGAAAAACTGAAGCTTGCGCTCAACGAAATCTTTGAGCCGCTCCGCACGCGCGGCGTATTGGAAACTCTCCCCGAGCAGCACAACAGCACGCGCAATCAGAAAGACATCCTCGTCTATCCCGTCGGCGATCCGAAAGATCAAACGAAGGTGCTGTTGACGGACGTGCTCGTGGGGGACGGCACGCGGATTCGTAACTTGGTTCGTGACCAGCTCGGCAACTCGATCGTCTCCGATCGCGTCGCCGCGTGGCTGCTCCTACCGACTGCGGAAACCGGCAAGCCTCGGCTTAAGACGACCCTGACGCTCGACGACGAAGAAAGCAGCCGCAAGCAGGCGGCCGAAGAAGCCGGCGTCAAAGAGGTGATGACCAAGTACGACGTCGGAACGCTCTTGGCGCCGGCCGGCAAGCCGATCACGGACAAGGTCCTGCATCTGCTGCGGCTGGAATACGACCGCTACGTCGACACGCTGCCGCTGCAGCGCCGGCTCGAACGTACGGCGGCCGTATTCTGTATGATCTTCGCCCTGTATGTGCTTTGCGGCTATTACATGTTCTATCGCGAGCGAAAGCTGCTCAGCGATATGCT
Source organism: Planctomycetota bacterium (assembly GCA_017303535.1). Classification (GTDB taxonomy): domain Bacteria; phylum Planctomycetota; class Planctomycetia; order Pirellulales; family PNKZ01; genus PNKZ01. The sequence continues at coordinate 240 of JAFLCO010000531.1, read as the reverse complement.
GCTCTTCGGCACGATGCTGGCCTCGGCCATCGCCGTCATTACGGCCGTGCATTGGACGACGGCCGACCCGTGGCGGGCCGAGATTATACCGCTCTTGCTCTTCAGCATGACGTTCGGCATTGCGTATCACCGCGATGTTGCGCTGATTCTCTCCACCTCGATGGCGATTATCGTCGCCATGACCGGCGGCGAGGGCCTCGGCGAGTTCATCGTACTGATGGGCACCGTCGCTTCGGCCGT
>JAFLCO010000530.1 GCA_017303535.1 Planctomycetota bacterium | reverse complement strand
TCGCCGCACCGAAGATCGCCGTCCCCATCGCAATTCGGATCAACCGATCCAACCCCAGCCGATGGGCCACGGCGCCGGCCAACACTCGCCCGACGCCGATCGCCGCGTAGTAACCTCCCGTAATCGTCCCGGCCCAATCGCGCGGCACGTCACGTGATTCCGTCAGCAGCGTAAAGCACCACTGGCCGACGCTGAACTCCAGCCCCACGTACAAGAAAAACAACAAGCACTGCAACCACACGAGCGGCTCCCGCAGCACGACGCCCGCCGCCACGCTCTTCGGGACCGCCGCATCGGCAACCGCGCCGGAGCTTCCCGCCAAACCGTCGCCCGCGTCCGCGCCATCATCCCAACGTGCACGCGTCACCAAAAACACGCCGGCCATCGCCGCCAGAAGTCCGCCGACGATTCCGTACCCGGCCCGCCACGAACCGGCCGTCACGATCATCACCGTCATCAGCCACGGCCCGACGGTCGCCCCGATGCTGTAGCACGCGTGCAGCCAGTTCATATGCCGGGCCGAAAAATGCCGCGAAGCGTAAGCATTGAGACCCGCGTCGATGCCGCCGGACCCGAGCCCCCACACGGCGCCGCTTACAACGATCACCCACCAACCGCCGGACAGACCGCTGCCGATCATCGCGACCGCCACCAAGGCGCTGCTCATCCACAGCAGGTTGCCGAGCCCCAGCGCATGGGTCAGCCGGCCGCCGAAAAAGCCCGACGTGCAGTAGCCGCACCCCAAGGCGATGAACACCCAGCCAAATTGCGCTTGCTCCAGCCCGAACGCTTCGCGGACCGAAGGCCAGGCCACGCCTGCCACAGGGTCCGGCAGTCCCAAGCTCACGAAGCCCACGTAAGCGATGACCAGGAGCAGGAGCGCATGTCGGCCGGCGCCCCCCCTCGCGGCTTGATCCGAGTTCTCCGAGTTCGTCGCATCCTGCATGAGTTCGCTCGTCCTAAAATCAGTGTCGCAACCCGCACGTTAACAAAATCCGCCGCGCAAACAAGGAAGCTTTTGGCCGGCTCAAAGATCGACCGCCACGATCGTACGAGCGCTGACGCGGCGAGTCTTAGCCCCCGTCGATAGCGGCGCAACCGCGTACGCCGGGGGCAGCGTCGTGACGGCGTGAAGCCGACCACCTCGCACTAGCCCCGAAGCGCAAGCGAGGGGGCATTCTCTGCTCTGCCGAATCGGGCCGTACCCCCTCGCTTGCGCTTCGGGGCTGGTATGTAAAATCGACGTAAGTCCCGATTCGCTTGCGCGACTTACGACGAAAGCGCAATTCTGTTGCAATTACGAGTGCGCACTATTTTCAAGAATAGTGCGCACCCTTAGTTCCTAGTGTCGGAGTGCGTACTAAAAGGCGCGCGAAGTACGCACCCCGTCCAAAATGTACGCAGCGCGCGTCGACGTAAGTCCCCATTCGTTTGCGCGACTTACGTCGACTCCTAGACCGAGCGAGCGGCGGGGTTTATCCCCGCCGTCCGGTCCTTTCGACGCGCGAAACGGCAAGAGCAGACGGCGGGGATAAACCCCGCCGCTCGCGACATATCACACCAAATTACCAAAGAACCAACCCCGCATTATCCACTTCTACGAGATCCGTTCCAGCGCGTTTTTGGCCGGCCCGCCGAGACGCAAAACTGCCGGCAACCGCTCGTCAGCGGCCAAAGAAGGCGCCATTCGAATACTCCCCTCTCCCCTTGCGGGAGAGGGGTTGGGGGTGAGGGGTCCCGAATTCTCGGATGGGCTCTAAGCCTCGCATCGGCCGCGGTCACCCATGATTTTCGCGTCCTACGACGCAAAACTCACCGGGCCGCCACAGAGCACGCCCCTGTCAAATCTATGGCCCGCGCACGACGCGGAAGCCGGTGTTCGCCGTTCGGGAAATCGGCGAATAATTGTTCCTATACGCGCTGCGGCAATGCAGGTCGAAGTAGTGCCAGCCGCCGCCGCGCACCAGGCGGTTCGTGCCGGACGCCGGCCCTTGCGGATCTTCCGTCGGGCTCTTCGCATACCAGCGCGGATCGAAGTAATCTTCGCAGCGTTCCCACACGTTGCCGTGCATGTCATACAGCCCGAAGGCGTTCGGCCGCTTCGTCGCGACCGGCCGCGCGCCGATGGTTCCGCCGACTTCCGCCGTGCGGTTGAACCACGCATGGTCGTCGAGCGCCGCCACGTCGTCGCCGAACGAATAATGCGTCGTCGTTCCGGCCCGGCAGGCGTATTCCCATTCGGCTTCGGTCGGCAGCCGGTAACCGTCGGCGCCGGGCACGCAAACCCACGCGCCTTGTTCGTCGCGCCGATAACAGGCCGTACGCCGTTCCTGTTCGCTGAGCCAGTTGCAGAACGCGATCATGTCGTTCCAAGTCAGTTGCGACACCGGCGCCGTGTCCGTCGTCGTGTACCCGGGCCAATGCCACAGGGCCTTGCGCTTCACCGGATCGGTTTCGTCGGCCTTGCTCGAATTGCCGCCGCCGAAGCGCTCGGTTTCCGTTACGTAGCCCGTCGCTTCGACAAACCGGCGATACTCGCCTACGGTGACCTCCGTACGACCGAGGCGAAACGGCCGCGTGAGCACCACGCGATGGCGGGGCGTTTCCTCATCGCGCAGCCGATTCGCCTCGCCCGGCGCGATCCGCGGGATGCGGCTCAGCCACTGGAGCGCATACTCCGACTGCTCCGCCGAACTCCCCATCGCAAACTCGCCGGGCGGAATCAGCACCAGCGTCATCCCCAGCGAGTTTCGCTCGTCGACGTTGGTCGCCAACTGCTTCGCCCAAGCCTCCTGATGCCCGCGCGCCGCGGCGGCATCGAACGGCGCAACGGCCCGCGGCGGCAACTCCGCGCAACAGAGGCCCGCGACAAAGGAGAAAACCAGCGCGACGGCGTTCATGCACAATTCCTCGCTCGCGGCGTTTTAACCTCTCGAGCGCGTCGTCGCCACCCAGGCCCGCGCATTGGCCTGGCGCGGGTGGCCCCGACAACTCGTTGTCGGGGTCGCGGAGCGACAAGAGGGAGCCCTTCGGCGTTGATCACAGGGTATCCTCTTGCGCCTTCGGCGCACGGACAACTCGTTGAGGCCGTCCGGGAATTAGAGGCCGTCGAGGATGTAGGCGATTTGGGCGTGATGTTTCTTTCGGCGGCGATTGTAGGCGAGAA
>JAFLCO010000053.1 GCA_017303535.1 Planctomycetota bacterium | reverse complement strand
AGTAACGTGAGCATGATCGCGTGGCGCGTTTCGGCGTCGCCCGTGAGGTTATGCCAATACGTCGCCCAGCCCGGCTTCAGCGCTTGATAGAAGACGTGCGCAACGGGAACGACGATGAGCACGCCGACGATGCCGACGGCCAGGGCCGTGAGCAGGAAACGAACCCAAGCGGGATCTTGCCGAGCATTTTTCTGCGTCGACCGGACACCCGGCGAGCGGGGGCTGTAAGGCCCCTGTTGCGTTGTCGAACTTTGGACTGCGGTCGTTCGTGCTTGATGCATGGCTATTTCGCGGCGGTGGCCGTGCTCCAACGTTCGAGCTTATTGATCACCAGCAGCATCACGAGCGACAGCCCCAACAGCACGACGGCGATTGCAGTCGCCTCGGCATACTTAAACTCTTCGAGTCGCGAGACGATGAGCACCGGCGCGATTTCGGTCTTAAACGGCATGTTGCCCGACACGAAGACGACCGAGCCGTATTCGCCGAGCGAGCGTGCGAACGAGAGCGCGAAGCCGGTGACCGTGGCCGGCAAGATCGCCGGCAGGATCACGCGGAGGAATGTTTGCAACCGCGACGCGCCAAGCAAAAAGGCGGCCTCTTCCGTATCGGCGTCGATCGTTTCGAGCACCGGCTGAATGGCCCGCACGACGAACGGCAGGCCGAGAAACGTGAGCACCAGTACGACCGCGAGCTTCGAATACGCGGCTTCAATCCCCAGCGGCACCAAGAACTGACCGAGCCAACCTTGCTTCACATACAAACTGGAATAAACAAGGCCTGCAACGGCCGTCGGCAGCGCGAACGGCAGATCGATCAGCGAGTCGAACAGCCGCTTGAGCGGGAACTCATAGCGAACCAGCACCCAGGCGACGAGCAGACCGAAGACGACGCTGGCCGTCGCCGAATAGACGGACACCTCCAACGTGAACTGGTAAGCCGCGCGAGTGCGAGCCGTCCAGACGGCGTTGACGAATTGCTCGCCGCTCAGGCTTGAAGCCTTAAAGAGGCACGCCCCCATCGGCACCAGCAACAGCAGGGCCAGGTAGGCGATGGTGAAGCCGAGGCTCGTCTTGAACCCGGGCAGTACGCGGCGGCTCATGCTCGATCGCTCCGATGGTTCGGTGGCGACTTCCGCCGCGGCGTCGCCGTTTCCCTAGGCGACGCCGCGGCGTAAATCCGTTTTCGTGTTTACGACCTTAGTTCTCTAATTCCAACATCATCGGGTGGCTGGGTCTGGAGCCGAAGGCGAAGGCCCAGTAACTGGGGCACCGCTGCGCTTTGCCCCAGCCACCCACGCGACAGCGTTACTTCCCGGCCGGGGCGTAGATCTTGTCGAACTCGGCCCCTTCCGCGAAGAACTTCTCTTGAGCTTGGTTCCAGCCGCCGAACACCTTTTGCACGGTGAACAAGCTGAGCTTCGGGAAATCCTTGCCGTGGGCTTCGAGCACGCTCACGTCGCTCGGGCGATAGAAATTCTTGGCGATGATCTCTTGGCCGGCGGGCGTGTAGAGGAATTCGAGGTACGCCTTGGCCGCGGCGGCCGTCCCTTTGCGTTTCACGTTGGCGTCGACCCACGACACGAGCGGTTCGGCCAGCACGCTGATCGGCGGATACACGATTTCGAGTTCCCCCTTGGCTTCCGCCACTTCGAAGTGCGCCTCGTTTTCCCAGGTGAGGTGCACGTCGCCGATGCCCTTCTGGGCGAAGGTGGCCGTCGCGGCGCGGGCACCGGAGTCGAGCACCGGCGTGCGCTTGTAGAGTTCGGTGACCAGTTTGCGGGCTTCGTCTTCCGAGCCGCCGCGCTCGAGCACCGATCCCCAAGCCGCCAAGAAGCTCAGCTTGCCGTTGCCCGAAGTCTTCGGGCTGGGCGTGACGATCTGCACATCGCCTTTCACGAGATCGGACCAGTCCTTCACACCCTTGGGGTTCCCCTTGCGGACGACGAACACGATGGTCGACGAGTACGGGAGCGAGCCATGCGGCAGCCGCTGCTCCCACTTGTCTTCGATGAGTCCGGCACGGTGTATGGCGTCGATATCTTGCCAGATGGCCAACGTGACGACATCGGCTTCCAGGCCGTCGATCACTTGTCGGGCCTGGCTCGAGGAGCCGCCGTGCGACTGGCGAATGGCAATTTCTTGGCCGGTCGCCTTCTTATAGTGGGGAACGAACGCTTCATTGAGCTGCTTCCAAAGCTCGCGCGTCGGGTCGTACGAGACGTTCAGCAGCTCCAGCGCTCCGACATCGCCGCCTGAGCCGGAGGGTGCCGCATTGCCGCTACTGCAGCCGGGAACGACCAAAACCAAGGCGAAGAGGGCAACGACCCAGTACTTTCCGTTGGCAACCGACGACATGAGCAGATTCCTTGACGAGCAATTCTTGATTACTTTGTTTATCAATATCGTGAACATTTGTGCCGAACTTCAGGAAGAATAACACAAATACATGTAGCAAAAGAACTTGCGCTGAAAGTGCGCGCAAACTTAGCCTGTCGCCAAACGCGGGCGATCAGCCGGAGTCGACGTTGCGGAACCGACGCCAATCGAGGCCGAGCGAACGCATCCGGCCTCGCAGCGTGTGCGGATTTATCTGCAAAAGCCGTGCCGCCCCGAAAGGTCCTTCAATCCGACCATGTGTTTTTTGTAGCGCCGCCTCGATATGCCGAGCCATCGCTTCGTCGAGGGTGTCGAACTTTGAAGCGTCGAGGATCGGCAGCGTCACCGGTTCGTCACGGACGGGCGGCGGTGCGAAGTTGGTCACCGCCCCGCGCGGCGCCATGTTCATCGTTTGTCCGCCGAACGCCGCCGCGACGTCGATTCGTTTGCCGTCGCCGAGAATCACGGCCCTCTCGATCACGGCCGACAACTCGCGGACGTTGCCCGGCCAGTGGTAGGCTTCGAGCAACTGCAACTCGGCCGGCTGCAGCGTGAGTGCGGGCATGCCGAGACGCTGCGTTGCACGCAGGACGAAATGTGCGGCCATCGCTGCAATGTCTTGCGGCCGCTCTCGCAGCGACGGCAACCGCATCGGAAACACCGACAAGCGGTACCACAGATCATGCCGGAAACTGCCGTCGGCCGTCATGGCTTCCAGGTTGCGATGCGTGGCCGCAACGATGCGAACGTTGACGGTCACCTGCGATTCGCCTCCGACCCGTTCGAAGGTGCCGTCTTGCAGCACGCGCAGCAAACGGACCTGAGCGCCGGGCGTCAACTCGCCGCACTCGTCCAAAAGGAGCGTGCCGCCGTCGGCCCGTTCGAACCAACCTTTCTTCAAACCGGTCGCGCCGGTAAAGCTTCCTTTCTCATGGCCGAAGAGTTCGGAGTCGACGAGTTCCGAAGCAATGGCGCCGCAATTCACTCGTAAAAACGGGCCTTTTGCACGCGGCGAGCGATCATGAATGGCCCGGGCGATCACTTCCTTGCCGGAGCCCGACTCGCCGAGCAGCAGCACCGGCACGTCGGTGCGCGAGACCTGCTCGACGCGTTGCATCACGTCGCGCAGGCCCGACTGCGCGCCGACGATCGACTCGCTCAAGCCCACCTTGCCGAGCTTGGTGCGGAGCGATTGATTCTCGGCTTCGGCCGCTTCGCGCAGGATGCGCAGCTCGCGCTGTCGGCGATCGTTCTCGACCCAGACGCCGAACGGTTCCAGCAGGTGACTGACGATCTCGACGTGGCGATCTTGGAAATGCCGCGGCTCTTGCGTGGCGAAGATCGCCACACCGATCGGGCCGTGCTCGCCGCGCAAAGGTCCGACGACCACCTCGCCCGCGAGATCTTCGGGGATCGCGCCGGGCGGGAGTTCGCTCAACTCACGGGCATCGCCATGCAGGAGCGAGCCGGCGCGGCACCATTGCAGGAGTTGCTGAAACTGCGGTTCGGCCAACTCATGCTTGCGGGCATGCGGCACCGTCGACGGACGGCATTGGCCGACGGCGATCGTTTCCACAACGCGACGGTCTTCGTCGAGCCGGCGAATGAGAACGAGATTGATCGGCAAACGTTGGAAGAGATCGGGCGCGGCGACGGCGACCGCCTCGCCGATCTCGATATGCCGGCAGGCTTCCCGCCAGACGTTCAGCAACAAAGGTGCAAAGCGTTCCATAGCTGGCCCGTTAAATACGACGGCTCCGTTGCATTTGCTGGAAAGTCGAGTTTATTTGATCGTTGGTCTGACGCATATGCCGAACCTGACAATTTCCAGGTCGCGTTTCACGGCCGAATCCACGATTCGCGACTTTGGCACGACCTTCGCTATGCAAGAGCTACGCCAACAAAGGCACTAAGTTGACAATCATAGTAAACATTCAACGCGTGTCGAGCGCGAGACGAACATCATGGCGACTCGATCCCACGCACGGACGATCTTGCGGACACCACCCATGGCCAACGATTTTACGAGTTCGTCGTCGGGAACAGATGCCGCGCACTCCGCAGGCGCGGAAACCGGCGACGGCCGCGAGGCGCGCCTCCGTCAGGCGCTGGAGCACGTGCGGCAAGCTTTGAGTTCGCTGCGTTACGGGCAGGTCGTCATCACGGTGCAGGACGGCGTCGTGGTGCAGGTCGATCGCACCGAGAAGACGCGGCTGCGTTAGTTGGAAACCGTTCGGTACTTTTTACTTTTCTTCATCTGCTGATTCGCTCACCGGTCTCCCGGAGGCAAAGCCTTTACGTCGGGGAACTGGATATGACACACGGACGTTTTTTGCAAAGCGGTCAGGATCGACCGCCCGCGGATCGCAATTCTTTTGCCCCGGCGACGACCGCCGGCGGCATCTTCGGCGCCAACTCGGTCGACGCGCAGCGTCGCCGCTGTTGTTGTCGTCGTCATCTCGCCTGCTTGTCGTAGGCGCCGGGTCGCGAGCTACCTAAGCGTCTCGCAGGCCGGCCGCCGAACATGCGGGCGTTCTCTCCACGGCTATGTTGCGCCGCCACGGTCGGCGGCGCGCGGATCACGGACGATTTTCCGAGGGGCAAGGTGTTGAGATGAGCAAGATCGAAAGCAGGCCGCCGTCGGCCGATTGGAACTTACCGCTGATGCATCGCCTGGCGGAGGTGTTGATGTCGCACGACGCCGAAGCGTTTCGCGGCGTCGACATCGCCGTGAACGGAACCACGGCCACGTTGCGCGGTCGCGTCGCCGGCGAAGAAGCGCACGCGCTGGCGTTGACGCTCACGCGCACGACGGCCGGCATCAGCGCCGTGGTGGACGAATTGCGCGTGACTGCGAAGCCGCGGAGCTCGCCGGTCGCCGTCGCGGCGCCGAGTTCACCCATTTCTCACGGCGGGCAAGCGGGCTTTCGCACAGCCGCGGCGCTCGTCGCGGCGCTGATCATCTTCGGCGCCGGCGGACTCGGGGCATTGTGGGCTTATCAAAACTTCGGCGCACGACAAGTCGCCGCCGCCGCGCCGCCGCCGCGGCCGAAGGTCGTACCGGTCGAAGGAGCGATCTACTACGAAGGTCGCCCGGCGGCGGAAGCCCGGCTCGTCTTTCATCCCTACGGCATGGTCGACGACAACTCGCGCCGCGCCTACGCCACGGCCGACGCCGAAGGGAAGTTCAAGGTCTTCACGTTCGGCCAGGCCGACGGCGCCGTGCCGGGTAGTTACCTGGTGACGGTCGATTGGCTGCCTCCCTGCCCGCCCGGCGGCAACGCCGACAAGTACGCGGATCTGGGGAACGTCGCGCCGAAGCGTTTTCAATACGTCCACTCCACGCCGCTGCGTGTACGCGTCGCCGATACGGCGGCCGGCATCGCGCTGCCTCCGCTCGTGATGTCGCGAGCTTATCGCGACGGTGCCGCGCGATAGCGCCGCGTCGCCCGATTTCGAACTCCTGTTTGTTCCTATTGGTTCCTGTTTTTGTCGATTGATCTATCTGATTTTCTCATTGGGAGGACGGTTATGAAACTTTCATGGAAGGTACGACGAGGCCCACGATCACGCGGTTTTTCCTTGGTGGAATTGCTCGTGGTCATCGCCATCATCGCGGCATTGATCGCCATTTTGCTGCCCGCCATTCAGTATGCCCGGGCCACGGCGCGGCGCTCGACGAGCCAATCGAACTTGCGCAACATCACGCAAGCGATTCTCAATTACGAAACGGCCAACGGCTTCCTGCCGGTCGCCGGCCGCGTGCCGGGCGACGTTAAACCGCGCACCGGTTGGATGCTGCACATTCTGCCGCAACTCGACCGCCGCGATCTCTACGAACGCTACGACTTCAGCAAAGATTGGTACCACGCGGACAACTTGGCCGTCACCTCGACGCGCTTGCCGGTGCTGCTCGATCCATCGTCGCCCGCGCCCGAACGCCTCGACGGCCGGCCGGAAACGTTCGCAGGCATCGTCGGAGTGACCGATTACGCGAATATCCGCGCCGTCGATCAGCGGCTCTTCACCGGCAGCGGCGCGACCGGCGGCACGCCCGGCATCGACGGTCCGAACACGCCGACCACGAACATCATCGGCGGCGGCAAGGGCTTGGCCACCGGCGGAACCTACGCGCAGCAGAAGACCTTGGGCGCCTTCGTCAACGCCTGGGGCCTCGGAGCACTCGCGCCCAACAGCAAAGCCCGCTTGGCCGACATTACCGACGGCGTGTCGCATACGATCTTTCTGGCCGAGTCGCACGGCCGGCCGTACCTGTATCAACGCGGTGTGAAAGTCAGCGACGATCTGGCGGCCGTGCGGGTCAACGGCGGCGGCTGGTCGCGCAACGCCAACGACATTCGCTTGGCCGGCTTCACCAAAGACGGTAAGAATCCGATCGGCTCCTGGGGCATCAACGCCGCCAACGGCGTGCAAGTCAACAGCTCCGACGGCCAAGCGGCCAACTGGGGCCAAGGCGGTACGCACGCCGACGCGGCGCGCGACGGCAGCGGCGGCATCTACAGCTTCCACCCGGGCGGCGCTCACCTGTCGTTCGGCGACTCGTCGGTGAAGTTCGTCAGCGAGTTCATTGATATCTCGGTCTTGGCCGCTCTGGCCACCCGCGATCAAAACGAACTCGTCGACGACTTCAATATCGACAACCCCACGGCCCGCTAACGGCCCGGCGGCACGACTCGATTGCAGTCCTCGGCAACTCGCCGGTTGCCGAGGGCTGCTTCTGTTCGGCAATTCCTTCAGCGAATTAAGCGACGGATCCGCCACATGGCGGTTAGGGTTTTTCCTTGGAATCTGCGGCCGCTCCGCGAACTTGACATTCTTATCCTCGCGGGTAGGTTACAGCAGCCAGTTAACTTGCGTCGGCTTTAACGCCGACACGTCGAGCCTTCTCCGGCAGACACTCTTCGCACAATTCGGCTGCGTTGCTCACTGGACCACCGGAGGCGAGCGTGGCGACTCAATCGGGTCACCATGTCGGCGCTTGGACTCCATCTTCTTCGCTGCAAGGCACTTACGGCTCGCGACACCCGCGAGTTGTCGCCGCAGGCCCGTTGCGCGTCGCTGCGCTGGGCTGATTATTCCGGCGATCAAGCAACGCACTGCGTATCTGTTGCCCTGCTCCACGCCGCCGCACTCTCGGCAACCCTCTAAGGAAGCTTCATGTCCGATAATCTCCTGCAACGCAGCGTCACGACCGCGACGGCCCGCAATCTGGCCAACACGACCAAGACTGCGCCGAAGATGCAGTCGATCACGCCGCGATGGCTCTTGAGCCTGTTGCCGTGGGTGCAGGTCGACGGCGGCACGTACCGCGTGAACCGCACCAAAGTGGAGTTGCCGCCGGCCCAGCGCATCGGCGTCGACTTCACGGCGGGCGTCGCCTCGTTCTATCCCGAGTCGCTCCGCAATGTGCCGCTCTTCTCGCGGTTGCCGGAGTCGATCATCGCGCGGATGCACGACAAGTTCCACGTCGAAGAAGTTTCACTCGGCAACAAGCTCATCGGCGAAGGAGAAGACGGCAACAAGTTCTTCGTCTTGGCCCAAGGGCAAGTCGAAGTCTTGAGCAAAGGCGTCCACGGTAGCGATCTGCGGCTGGCTCTTCTCAGCGAAGGTGAGTTCTTCGGCGAGAGTGACCTGGTGAGCGATCGCCCGAGCGAAGTGACCATTCGCACGATCACCCCCTGCGTGCTGCTGACGCTCTCGCGGAAAGATCTCGATGCGGCGCTCGACGAAGCGCCCATGTATCGCGAAGAATTTCAACGGGCCGTCGTCGAACACCAAGAACTGCAATCGACCGTCAACCGCTACGGCGAGCGCAATATCGATCTCGTCTCCGGCTTTGCCGAGAACGTCGAAATCCCGGAGACGTTCGTCGACTATTCCGACAAGCCGCGCGAGTATTCGCTGTCGGCCGTGCAGACGGTCGTCCGCGTGCATACCCGTGTGAGCGATCTCTACAACGGGCCGTTCGATCAGCTGCAAGAACAAATGCGGCTGACGATCGAAGGGATCAAAGAACGCCAAGAGTGGGAGATCATCAACAACAAAAAGTTCGGGCTCATTCACAGCGTCGACCCGACGATGCGGATCAGCACCCGCTACGGCGCGCCGACGCCCGATGACCTCGACGACTTGCTCGGCTTGGTCTGGAAAAAGCCGGCGTTTTTCTTGGCCCATCCGAAAGCCATCGCGGCGTTCGCGCGGGAATGCACCTGGCGGGGCGTGCCGCCGCCGACGGTCGATCTCTTCGGCGTGCCGGTCATCACTTGGCGAGGCGTGCCGCTGGTGCCTTGCGATAAGCTTGAAATGAAGAATCGCTACTCCGGCAACCAATCCTTCGGCACGACGAGCATTTTGCTCATGCGCACGGGCGACGCCGATCAAGGCGTGGTCGGCCTGCATCAAGCCGGCATCCCCGGCGAGATCATGCCGAGCCTTTCCGCGCGGCTCATGGGCCTCGATAGCCTCGGCGTGGCCAGCTACCTGCTCACGCTCTACTTCTCCTGTGCCGTGCAAACGGAAGACGCACTCGGCGTGCTGGAGAACGTCGAGGTCGGCTACTACCACGACTACGAACACCGCGGCGCCCACGGCTTCCTCGACGGCTCCGGCATCTAAGGCTTTTGTCACGGCTCCGACCACTCCACCTCAATTCGAATCCAAACGTGCGACGCCGCCCATGATGCGGCGCGGCTCACCTAAGGAAAGGTACGACAAGCGATGTCCGACAATATTCTGCAGCGGAGCGTGACGACCTCGACGGCGCGGAACTTGGCCAACACGACCAAGACCGCTCCGAAGATGCAGTCGATCACGCCGCGGCACCTCTTGAGCTTGCTCCCCTGGGTGCAAGTCGACGGCGGCACCTACCGCGTGAATCGCACCAAGGTGGAACTCTCGAAGGCCGAACGGATCGGCGTCGACTTCATCGACGGCAACGCGACGCTAACGCCCGAGTCGCTCCGCAGCGTCCCGCTCTTTTCCAAACTCAACGACGCGATCATCGGCCGCATGGCCCCGCGGTTCCGCACCGAGCAAGTTTCGCTCGGCAACAAGTTGCTCGTCGAAGGGGAGGATCGCAACCAGTTCTTCATCATCGCGCAAGGGCAAGTCGAAGTCCTCAGCAAGGGCGTGCACGGCAGCGACTTGCGGCTGGCGCTGCTCACCGACGGCGAATACTTCGGCGAGACCGATCTCGTCAACGATCGACCGAGCGACGTGACCATTCGCACGATCACTCCCTGCGTGCTCTTGGTGCTATCGCGCAAAGATCTCGAAGCGGCCCTCGGCGAAGAGCCGACCCTTCGCGATGAGTTTCAACGGGCCGTGACCGAACACTTGGAACTGCAATCAACCGTCAACCGCTACGGCGAACGGAATATCGATCTGGTTTCCGGATTCGCCGAAAACGTCGAGATCCCCGAGACATTCGTCGATTATTCCGATCACCCGCGGGAATACTCGCTGTCGGCGGTACAGACGGTCGTCCGCGTTCACACGCGCGTCAGCGACCTCTACAACGGCCCTTACGATCAGCTGCAAGAACAAATGCGGCTCACGATCGAAGGGATCAAGGAGCGCCAAGAGTGGGATCTGGTCAACTCGAAGAAGTTCGGCCTGGTCAACTCGGTCGACCCGACGATGCGGATCAGCACCCGCTACGGCGCTCCGACGCCGGACGACCTCGACGATCTGCTGGCCTTGGTGTGGAAGAAGCCCGCGTTTTTCCTGGCCCATCCGAAAGCCATCGCGGCGTTTGAACGCGAGTGCACCTGGCGCGGTACGCCCCCGCCGACGATCAACCTCTTCGGTTCGCCGATGCTCACCTGGCGCGGCGTGCCGCTGGTGCCGTGCGACAAGCTCGAAATGAAGAGCCGGTACCAATCGAATCAGTGGTACGGCACGACCAGTATTTTATTGATGCGCATCGGCGAGGCCGATCAAGGGGTCGTCGGCCTCCATCAGGCCGGCATCCCCGGTGAGATCATGCCGAGCCTTTCCGCGCGGCTCATGGGCCTCGATAGCCTCGGCGTGGCCAGCTACCTGCTGACCCTCTACTCGTCGTGCGCGGTGCTCACCGACGACGCGCTCGGCGTGCTGGAAAACGTCGAAGTCGGCTACTACCACGACTACGAACATCGCAAGGCGACGCCGAAGTAAGGCTGCGTCGGAATGAGAACCTTACGAAACGACCGTTGCCTTGCAAAAGATCGAACCATGCACGAAGTCACTCCCGACCTAATCGCCGAAATCGCCACGCGGCTCTACAACGAGCTGCCCGGCGCGAGCGTGCCGCCCAAAAATGAGATCGACGCCGGCCATTTCGGACCGGAAGCGTTGCACACGGCGGGCGACTACGGCAGCTTTGCGCCGTCGCACGAAGGCGCGCCGTCGACGGCCGGCCACGGTCCGCAATCGCCGACGTCTTACGGACCAGGCTCTCACGGCCCGTCGACCGCCGCGCCGCCGCCGGGCATGGCCCATGCCTCGACGCACGGACCGACGTCGTTTCATCCGGGCGTGCCTGGTCCGCTCCATCTCGGTTCGCATGCTCCGCAGCCGCCGCAAGCGCCGCGCTTCGCGGCGAATCCGCCGGTGCCGCCGACGGCCGGTTTTCCCTCCGGCGCGGCCGCGCAACCAGGCCCCGGTTCAGCAACCACCACGGCACCGCCCTCGCAATATGACGGCCTGGCCAACTTCGTCCGCGGCATTCGCGGCACGCATTCCTCCGGCGGCACGCATTCTTCGAGCAGCACAGGTGACCGGAACCTCGGCCCGAACGCCGACATTCTCCAACGCATCTTCGCGCCGGCGACGCTCCCCAACGAAAGCTCGCGGCCGTTCGACGTCGCCGCGATCCGCCGCGACTTCCCAATCTTGCGCCAGCAGATTCACGGCCGGCCGCTCGCGTGGTTCGACAACGCGGCCACGACGCAGAAGCCGCAATCGGTGATCGACAAAATCTCGCGGTTCTACGAAAACGACAACTCCAACATCCACCGCGGCGCGCACACGCTCGCGGCCCGCTCGACCGACGCCTACGAACAGGCCCGCCAAAAGGTGCAGATGTTTCTCGGCGCCTCCAGCGTCAAAGAGATCATCTTCGTGCGCGGCACGACCGAGGGGATCAACCTCGTCGCCAAAACATACGGCCGCAAATTCTTTCAGCCGGGCGACGAGATCGTTCTCTCGCAGTTGGAGCATCACGCCAACATCGTCCCCTGGCAGATGGTGGCCCGCGAAACCGGCGCGGTCATCCGCGTGATTCCGGTCACGGATCGGGGCGAGATCATGCTGGAGGAATACCAGCGCATCTTGGGCCCGCGCACGAAGTTCGTCGCGCTCACGCAAGCCTCGAACAGCCTCGGCACGATCTTGCCCGTGGCCGAAATGACGCAGATGGCCAAGCGTTACAACGCCCGCGTGCTGATCGACGGCGCGCAGTCGGTGTCGCACATGCCGGTGAACATGCAGTCGCTGGGGGCCGACTTTTTCGTCTTCTCCGGCCACAAGATCTTCGGCCCGACCGGCATCGGCGTCGTGTTCGCCAAGGAAGAGGTGCAGGAGATCATGCCGCCGTGGCAAGGGGGCGGCAACATGATCAAGAACGTGACCTTCGAAGAGACGACCTACTCCGACTATCCGGCGAAGTTCGAAGCCGGCACGCCGAACATCGCCGACGCCGTCGGCCTCGGCGCGGCGCTCGACTATGTGAGCAAGCTCGGCTTGCCGAACATCGCTCGCCACGAGCACGACTTGACGCACTACGCGATGGAATGCCTCGCGCGGATCAACGGACTGCGACTGATTGGCACGGCCCGCGACAAGGTGAGCGTCGTTTCGTTTGTGTTGCGTGAGCGTCGCACGGAAGAGGTCGGCAAGCTCTTGGACCTCGAAGGTATCGCCGTGAGGGCCGGTCACCATTGCTCGCAGCCGTCGCTGCGGCGCATGGGGGTCGAAACCACGGTTCGCCCGTCGTTTTCGATTTACAACACCCGCGACGAAATCGATCGGCTGGTCGCCGCCGTGAAGCGAATCGCGCGGCAATAGTCGGCCTTAGCACACAGTTACTCGACAGATGAAGGGTGCCACGGGTGGCTTGTCCACCCGTGCCGTTAACACTGGTGGGCAAGCCACCAGTGCCACCCAGCGGATCGCGCGGCAATAGTCGGCCCCGGCCCGCGGCGTTGCTCTTGGAGCGCGTGCGGCGGCCCGGCTAGAATCACGGACGTAAATCAACGCTTTCTCCAGCATTCTCCTACGAAGGCCTCGGGCCAAGGACTTTTCACATGCCCAACTGGTTTCAAGACAACTCCCTTTCGATCGGTCGCACGCCGCTAGTGAAGCTCAACCGTGTGACCGACGGCGCCGAAGCCACTGTGCTGGCCAAGATCGAAGGTCGCAACCCGGCCTACTCCGTGAAGTGCCGGCTGGGCGCGGCCATGATCTGGGACGCCGAAAAACGCGGCTTGCTTGGCCCGGGCAAAGAGATCGTCGAACCGACCAGCGGCAACACGGGCATCGCGCTGGCGTTCGTCGCCGCGGCCCGCGGTATTCCTTGCACGCTCACGATGCCCGAGACGATGAGCCTGGAGCGCCGCAAGCTGCTCCTGGCGCTCGGTGCAAAACTGGAACTCACCGAAGGCCCCAAGGGGATGAGCGGCGCGATCGCAAAGGCGGAAGAAATCGTCGCGAGCAATCCGTCGAAGTACGTGCTGCTGCAACAGTTCAAGAATCCGGCGAATCCGAAGATTCACGAAGACACGACCGGTCCGGAAATCTGGAACGACACCGACGGCGCGGTCGACATTTTCGTCTCGGGCGTCGGCACCGGCGGCACGATCACGGGCGTGACCCGTTACATCAAGAACACGAAAAAGAAGCCGATCATCTCCGTCGCGGTCGAACCGACGGCGAGCCCCGTGCTCACGCAAAAGCGCGCCGGCGATCCGCTCAAGCCGGGCCCGCATAAGATTCAAGGCATCGGCGCCGGCTTCGTGCCCGACGTGCTCGACCTTTCGATCATCGACCAGATCGAACAAGTGACGAACGAAGACGCGGTGCAATACGCCCGACGTCTGGCCGTGGAAGAAGGGATCCTCGCCGGCATCTCCTGCGGCGCGGCCGTGGCCGTGGCCGTGCGGCTCGCCAAGAAGCCGGAGAACAAGGGCAAAACGATTGTCGTCGTCCTGCCGGATTCCGGCGAGCGCTACCTCAGCTCCATCCTGTTCGAAGGCCTCTTCGACGCCGAAGGCCGAGCCCGCTAAGGCCCGGGCCGCTAGAGCACAGTAGCTCCTTAGATTCTGGGTGCCACGGGTGGCTGGTCCACCCGTGCCTGAAAACACTGGTGGGCAAGCCACCAGTGGCACCCGACGATGCGCTCCGACCGCAACTCGGCAATCTGAATAATCGCCCCTGCCGGCGCGTCGTCTCCAGACGCCCGTTTTCCGGCACTTTTCCGCTCCCGCGGGCCGGCCAAATCGTTGCTGGAATCCGGCCGCAACATCTGGGAAAATACTCAATGCGTCACCGCGCGCCGATCTCACTCACCAGCCCCGCAGCAAGCAAAGGGGGGCACTTTTACCGCCGATTTCTCCAATGCCCATGAACTACCATCGACCCCAACAGCGAGCCGGGAGCGTCAGCGACCGGAGTCTCTACGCGCCGCCCAAAATTCAAGCAGTGATTTCTGTTCCGCAACGAATTGCAACTGCAATCAAATTGCAATTGCAATTCTATTACTATTGCTGCGTGCAACTCGGGCGGGGTGCGTGCAACGAGGGTCATTTTGCACGCACGACTTCACTTAGAACTAAGGGTGCGTGCAAGCGGGGGGCGTTTGCACGCACCGGTGGTTTTTTCGTTATTGCAATTCTGTTACTGTTGCAGCGCGCCGCCCCCCTCGCCGCGGCCGACTCAACTCCGTCGGCGGCGGCCCCCAAACCCAACATCGTTTTCATCCTCGCGGATGACCTGGGCTATTCCGATCTCGGCTGCTACGGCGGGGAGATCGCCACGCCGAATCTCGACTCGCTCGCCAAAGACGGGCTGCGGTTCACGCAGTTTTACAACACGGCCCGTTGCTGGCCGACGCGCAACGCTTTGCTCAGCGGCTACTACGCGCAAGCGACCAAGAGCGACACGGCGTACAAAGCCGGCGGGCGCGGGTCGCGGCCCCGCTGGGTCGGGCTGTTGCCGGAACTCTTGAAGCCCGCCGGATATCGTTCGTACCACAGCGGCAAGTGGCACCTTGTCGGGCCGGTGCTCCCGACCGGCTTCGATCACTCCTATCAACTCGAAGATCACAATCACTACTTCGGTCCGCAGAACCATCTGGCCGACGGCAAGCCGCTGCCGCCGACGCCGGCCGACCAACCGAAGTACGTCACCGAGACGATCGCCGACTACGCGATCGAGCACTTGAAAGAACACGCGGCCGAGCACGCCGGCAAACCGTTCTTCAGCTACGTCGCGTTCACGACTCCCCACTTTCCGCTGCACGCGCCGGCCGAGGATGTGGCCCGCTACCGCGAACTCTATCGCCAGGGTTGGGAGAAAATTCGGGCAGCCCGCTACGAGCGGATGAAGCAGCAAGGCTTGACGGCGTGCGAACTCTCGCAACCGGAGCGCGATCTCGGCCCGCCGTACGCGTTTCCCGACGCCATGGAAAAGCTCGGGCCCGGCGAGGCGAACTTGCCGCTGCCGTGGGATTCGCTCACCGCCGAGCAACAAGAATTTCAGGCGGCGAAGATGGCCGTGCATGCGGCGATGATCGACGTGATGGATCGCGAGATCGGCCGCATCATTGCGCAGCTCAAGGCGATGAACGCCTTCGACGATACGCTGATTCTTTTCGCCAGCGACAATGGAGCGAGCGCCGAGATCATGGTCCGCGGCTCCGGTCACGATCCGCAGGCTTCGCCCGGCTCGGCGGCGACGTACCTGTGCCTCGGCCCGGGTTGGTCGACGGTGTCGAACACGCCGCACCGCCGGCACAAGACCTGGGTTCACGAAGGGGGCGTCAGCACGCCGCTGGTCGCGCATTGGCCGAAGGGGATTTCGGCTCGCGGCGAACTGCGCGCGGACGTCGGTCACGTGGTCGACATCGTGCCGACGGCCCTGGAGTTGGCAGGCGTGACGCTGCCGAAAGAGCGCGAAGGTTTCGCGGTGCCGCCGCTACAAGGTCGGAGCTTGGCCGCAGCGCTGACCGGCAAAACGGCCGGCGATCGCGACTTCGTCTGGTGGCTGCACGAAGACAACCGCGCGATCCGCGTCGGCAACTGGAAGCTCGTCGCCGCGAAAGGCGATCCTTGGGAACTGTACGACCTGACCAGCGATCGTTCCGAGTCGCAAAACCTTGCCGCGGCGAACCCGGATAAGGTTCGCGAACTCGCAGAGCTGTGGCAGAAGCAGCACGACGAATACGCGGCGCTGAGCGTGACGGCCCCGTCGCCCGACGTGCCGAAACGCCCAGGCGCCGGAAAGAAGGCCGCGGCCGGCAAGAAGAAGTAGCCTGAGGCACTGCTGACTGCAGACTGCTGAATGCTGAACAGCAGACGAAGGCCATCCGTATTCAGCAGTCCGCAGTCAGCAGTCGGCATTTCCCCGTGGTGCTTCGCGCCACGGGGCAGACTATAATCCGTGCTCGCTCCCCTGCCCCGCCTACTGACGCGCTTTGCGCATCGCTTGGAGAATGACTATGCGTCGCTCGTTGCTTTCCGTCGCTGTCTTATCGGCACTGCTATGGTCGGGTGCGACGACTTCGCGCGCCGCTGATCCTGCGAAGCCGTCGGCCGCCGCCAAGCCTGCCGCGAAGCAACCGGCCAAAAAGCCCGCCGGTCCGCTGCCGACCGACGCCGCTCAGAAAGACGCACCGCAACTGCCGCCGAAGGAAGGGAAGCGCGAGACGCTGTATCTCTTCAACGGCAAGGACCTCAACGGCTGGATCGGCCATAAGGGAAAGTACTGGAATGTCGACGGCGAAACGATCGTAGGCAAGAACACCGACGAAGTTCCGGTCAGCACGTACCTGCTCACCGAGCGCAAGTTCAGCGACTTCCGTCTCACGTTCGACTTCAAACTCGCCGAGTCCGAAATGCACTCGGGCATCGCGATGTGGGGCCGTGTGGCACCGGAGCGCGGCGACGAGTTCACCTACGCCGGGCATCTCGTGATGTTCCCCTCGGGCTACGGTTTCTACGACCTCTACGGCCGCAACGCCATCCATCGCAACGGCGACAAAGCTCGGGCCCTCAACAAGCAGCACGACTGGAACCGCATCGAGATTTTGGCCCAAGGCAACCGCATCCGCTTCGTGCTCAACGGCACGCTCGTCAGCGATTGGCGCGAGCCGGAACCGGACCGCATCAAGGAAGCCCCCATCGGCCTGCAGTTGCACTCGAACAAAGTGCCGCAAGAAGTGCGCTTCAAGAACTTGGTGCTCGAGACGTTTCCGGAAGATAAGCTGACGACGCAAACGGCTCTCAAAGGCAACATCAGAGAAAGCTACTTCGGTAGCGGTATTGCCATCACGAAAACCAGCGACGGCGCGAAGTTCTTTAGCGGTGGCACGACGATCAATGGCGGTGTCACCATCACGTCAATTCCCGGCGGCGGATCGATCTCTAAAATTAGCGGCGGCGGCACGCTGGTGATCGAAGGAACGAATACCTACACATCCGGCGGCATCCCCATCAACGGCGGAACGCTCGTCATCACTGCGGCCGTAGCCGCACCGGCGGCCGACGACAACGACGACGGTCGCGCCATTCCCTTGGAATTCACTCCCGCCTGCTGTGCGGGCCTCGGTAACGTGACCAAGTTCCGCGTCTATTTCGGCACCTACACGAAAACCGGCAAGAGTGAAGGGATCTACCGCGCCGAACTCGACCTCGCCACGGGCAAGCTTAGCGAGCCGGTGCTGGCCGCGGCCGTGAAGAGCCCGTCGTTTTTGTGCGTGCATCCCAGTCGCAAATTCGTGTACGCCGTCGGCGAGGCCGGCGGAACAAAAACGCCCGGCAAGCCGAACGTCGGGGCCGTGCTGTCGTTTGCCGTGGATGAAGCGACCGGCGATCTCAAGCCGCTCAACGAGCAATCGTCCGGCGGCAACGGCCCGTGCCACATCACGGTCGATGCTCAAGGGAAGAACGTGCTCATCGCCAACTACGGCGCGGGAAGCTGCGGCGTGCTGCCGATCAAAGAAGACGGCAGCTTGGCCGAGATGAGCTGCTACGTCGTGCATTCCGGCGAAGTGGCCGACGCCAAACGCCAAGGCGGTCCCCGCGGCCACTCGATCAACCTCGACCCGGCGAACAAGTTTGCCTTCTGCGCCGACCTCGGGCTCGACAAGGTGATGATCTACAAATACGACGCCGGCAATGGCCAGATCACGGCCAACGATCCGGCCTTCGCGGCCACGGCCCGTCGCGCAGGCCCGCGGCATTTCGCGTTTCAC
This sequence comes from Planctomycetota bacterium, assembly GCA_017303535.1. Lineage (GTDB taxonomy): Bacteria > Planctomycetota > Planctomycetia > Pirellulales > PNKZ01 > PNKZ01. The sequence continues at coordinate 6,643 of JAFLCO010000053.1, read as the reverse complement.
CCCAGCGGAAAGTTCGCCTACGTCATCAACGAAATCGATTGCACGATCACCGCCTTCGCCTACGACGCGGCCAAGGGCGAGTTGACCAACCTGCAAACGGTGCCGACGCTGCCGCCGGGCGTCGAAGTCGTCCCGCAGTTCAGCACGGCCGAAGTGCAGGTGCATCCGAACGGTAAATTTGTTTACGGCTCGAATCGCACGCAAGACTCGATCGTTGCGTTCTCGGTCGATCCCTCGACCGGCAAGCTGACGCTGGTCGGCCATCAAAGCGAAGGAATCAAAACACCGCGCAATTTCGGCATCGACCCGACCGGCAAGTACGCCGTCGTGTGCAATCAGGCCGGCGATGACGTGCTGGTGTTCGCGATCGATCCGCAGAGCGGAGCCTTGACGAAGCAGCTGAGCCGGATCGAAGTCGGCGCGCCGGTTTGTGTGAAGTTCGTGCCGATTCCGGAAAAGAAGTGAAGGTAGGCGTCCGCAACCTACGCTACGTCACCGGCCGGCTGACACCGGCCGCTCGCCCCTAAGCATCGCCGCTACAACTTTGAGGAACCGCATCGTGTCGCATGATTTGAACGAGTCGTCGCCGCAACCGTCGCGGCGGAGTTTTTTGGCCGGAACGTTTGCCGCGGCGGCGGCCGCCGCAACCGGCGTCGTCCTAAGTGGCGGCCGAGCCGTGCAGGCCCGCGATTATGGCCCGAACGCGGAGCCGGTGCGGTACCCTGATCCGGATATCGTCGTCCTCGACGAGCGGTTCGCCAAGTACAAGATCGGCAACACGCCGATTCGCCGGTTGCACACCGGTTGCCTCTGGGCGGAAGGCCCGGCCTGGAACGGCGTCGGCCGTTATCTCGTCTGGAGCGACATCCCCAACGACGTGCAACTCCGCTGGCTCAACGAAGACGGCCACGTGAGCACGCTGCGCAATCCGGCCGGCAACTCCAACGGCAATACGTTCGACTACCAAGGCCGCCAAATCTCCTGCGAACACGGCTCGCGCAAAGTCGTGCGTTATGAATACGACGGCACCAAGACCGTGCTTGCGGAGAAGTTTGAAGGGAAGCGGTTCAACGCGCCGAACGACGCCGTCGTGCATCCCAACGGCGACATCTGGTTCACCGATCCCGGCTACGGCAGCCTGATGCACTATGAAGGGAACAAAGGCGAGCTGGAGTTGAAGGAAGCCGTCTACCGCATTCACGGGAAGACCGGCAAGATCGACAAGGTCACCGACGAAATCTTCAAGCCCAACGGCCTCTGCTTCTCGCCCGACTATAAGAAGCTGTACGTCGCCGACACCGGCGCGAGCCATCACAAAGACGCGCCGAAGAACATCAAGGTGTGGGACGTCGTCGACGACCGCTCGCTCGCTGACGGTAAAGAATTCGCCTCAATGATGCTCGACGACAAGGCCGGCTTCGCCGACGGCATCCGCTGCGACACCGACGGCAACATTTGGGCCTCGGCCGGTTGGGTCGGCGACGGCTACGACGGCGTCCACGTCTTCGCGCCCGACGGCACGCGGATCGGTCAGATTCTGCTGCCGGAAATCGGTTCGAACGTCTGCTTCGGCGGCCCGAAGCGGAACCGGCTCTTCATCACGGCCGGGCAGTCGCTGTATGCCGTTTATGTAGAAGCGATCGGGGCGCACATCGCGTAACGATCGCCGGCAGTCGTTGATCAGGAGTCATGCCATGAGACGCTTTGTCTGCATCTTTCTCACGGCGCTGGGGCTCGGGATGATCGTCGGCGGAATCTCCTTTACGCCCAACGAGCCGCCCGATCCGGCGATGCTGCTGGAGCACTGGACGCGCGGAACGACCGGCGAGAAGTCGTCGGCCGAGATGCAGCAGATGATCCAAACGGTGATGCAGTTCTCCGATCGCGGCGCCGTCGATCCCCGGCGGCAGGATCATCTCGACACGTATCGGGCCATTAGCTCGGCGCTCAAAGGCTTCGGCACCGCTTTCTTCGTCTTCGGCCTGCTCGGGCTCACGATCCCGCTCTTGCACCGCAGCCTGAAACAAGCGGCCGAGTCGAAACCGACGGGACCGGCGGGAATTTGAATGAGCGAGCGGCGGGGTTCATCCCCGCCGTCCGGCCCTCCACGTCAATTCAGACGGCAGGGATCAACCCTGCCGCTCGCCTCGGTTGATGCTAGTCCGCCTTCTTCTCATCCGCGGGGATCGGTTTGCCGTCCCACGGCGAGAGCATGACGAACGTAATGTCCTGGTTCCGCACGACCTCGAGCACCACCGGCTCGCGCTCGGCCGCTTCCAGCACAATCGTCGTCCCCTTCTCCGTTTCCTTACCGACGCCGTCGCGTACTTTCCAGCCGCGGCCGGTGAGGTCGTTCTTGCAGTAGTCGAGCGCTTCCTTCAGACCGAGCTTCGTCGGGTAAAACAGCAACAGCGGGTCTTCGCGGAAGTCGATGTACGTCGCCTCCGGTTCGATCGGCCACTGCTCTTTGAGCAGCTTCACCGTGGTGTAGATGTTCGTCTTGTCGCCGACCGGCATGATGAGCACGTCGATGGTCGTGCCGTTCTGCAGAAACTTAAGCGACCGCTGCGTCTGCGCCGCGTACATCGCTTCCATTCCCTTCGGCACCGGCTCCTTGAACTCGCGCCAGCCGGCCTTTGCAAACGGCTCGCGGAGCGCCTTCTGCACGTCCTCGGGCTTGGCCGTCGTCGCGCAAATCGTGCGGCTCGGCAACGAGTCGGCGAACTCGACGCCGGCGAAGTGCGGCAGTTTGCGAGCGTCGGTCGTGCCGAGATGAAACACGGTGACGTTCAAATTCTTATCCGCCGGGCTCACGCCGAGCGCCGAATACAGTCGCTGGCCGTCTTTCACGAAGAAGAGTTGCGCTCCTTGTTCGGCGATCGTCGTCAGCTTCGCGTCGGCCGCCGGTTGCCAACCTTGCTCGCCGAGTTTGGCGCGCATGAACTCGACCGCCGCGGTGACGCTGCCGCCGGGAACCGTGAACGACGCATACGACGGCGAACGTTCGACGTTCTGCGCCCCGTCCATCGTGGGAAACTTACCGAGGTCGATCGCCGCGACGGCCTCGGCCACGGACACCGGCGGCTTATCGGCGGCCTCTTCGCTCGATGAACCGGCGCCGGACCCGGCCGTCGAGCCCGATTGTTCGTCATTGCAACCGACGGCCGAGAGCGGCAACCCGGCGAGCGCAATACAAACGGCCGCGTGAAAACCGAAACGCATACGAAAATCTCCGAAGTCGCGAAGTTGTCGGCGCAAGATGAGGGGGAATCGTACAAAGCGCAATCGTCGTCGTGATGTTACACAAGGGGACCGCCGGCAACGCGGGATTTTCTCTTTTTTCGCAGGCCGGCCGCCTCCTGACTCGCCGACTCGACCACGATACGATGGCGGCGAGAAGTGATTACCCTATGCGAGGTCCGCCGATGAAAGCCCCGACGCCCGTGATTCGCTCCGCCGTTTATGCCGCCGTGGCGTTTGGGCTCACTGCGATTTGCAACGCCGCCGAACCGCTGCCGAAGCTCGAGTTCGCCGACGGCGTCGTCGAGCAGCACGTGATGATACCGATGCGCGACGGCGTGCGGCTCTCGGCGTATCTCTACACGCCGGCGGGCAAGGGACCTTGGCCGGCCCTCTATCAGCAGCGCTATGCCGACGTCACCGCCGCGGGCACACGCAAGCACCATGCGTCGCTCGCGGCCAAGGGGTACGTCGTCTGCGTGCAGAGCTTCCGCGGCGCACAAAAATCGGAAGGCACGTTCGACGGCTATCGCAATCTCGCGTGGGGCGAACGGCAAGACGGTTACGACACGGTCGAATGGCTGGCCGCGCAGCCCTGGTGTACCGGCAAGATCGGCACGTTCGGCGGTTCGCAAGCCGGCTACGCGCAGAACTTTCTGGCCGTAACGCAGCCGCCGCACCTCACGGCGCAGTACATGATCGATACCGGGCTCAGCCTGTATCACGAAGGATATTGCATCGGCGGCGCGTTTCGACCACAGCGGCTCATCGAAGGGATGGGCAATACGGCGGGCGAGCCCGGTGCCGGCGTGGGCTGGATGCAACGGATGCTCGCTCACCCGACGTACGACGCCTATTGGGCCGACGAAGATTGCACGAAGCACTTCGACAAGATGAACGTCCCCTGCTTCACGGTCGGCAGTTGGTACGACTTCATGTGCACCGGCAGCGTGCAAAGTTTCGTCGGCCGGCAACAGCGCGGCGGCCCGCAATCACGCGGGTCGCAACAGTTGTTGATCGGCCCTTGGCTGCACGGGTCGAACAATAAGAATCAGACGAAAGTCGGCGACTTGGAATATCCCGAAGTCGCGAAGTTCGAGATGGACGCCCACATGATTCGCTGGTTCGATCACTACCTCAAAGGGATCGACAACGGCGTCGAGCGCGAGCCGACCGTGCGGTACTTTGTGATGGGCGCGCTGGGGGAAGCCGACGCGCCGGGCAACACCTGGCGCACGGCGGCCGATTTTCCGCCGCCGGCTCGTGACACGGCTTACTACCTGCGCGACGGCGGCAAGCTATCGAGCTCGCCCCCCACCCAAGCTGCTTCGAAGACCACCTACCGCAGCGATCCGGCGCGGCCGGCCCCGATCGTCGGTCGCGGGTTTCCGGGAGCCCGCGACGCGCGCGATTATGAAACGCATCCCGACGTTCGGACGTTCACCTCCGCCGTGTTGACGGAGCCGGTGGAATGGACGGGCCTCGTCCGTGCGGAACTGTTCGCTTCATCGACGGCCCCGGATACGGACTTCATCGTCCGCGTGAGCGACGTCTATCCCGACGGCCGTTCCATACTGCTTGTCGACATGGTTCGCCGGGCTCGCTTTCGCGACGGGTTCGAACAAGAGAAGCCGCTCCCGTCGGGCGAGCCGGTGAAGCTCACGATTCCCGTAGGTTGGGTGAGTCAGATCTTCAATCGCGGACATCGCATTCGCGTGACGATCGGCAACACCGGCGCGCCGTTTTACGAGGTGAATCCCCAAACCGGCGGGCCGGTGACGATCGAGCCGCCGTCGCAGACGGTCGTCGCCGAGAACGCCGTGTATCATGAGTCGGCCCGGGCTTCGCGCATCTTGGCCCCGCTCGTGCCGGCCAAGTAGCGCGAGCCGGCGAAACTTTTCTTTCGGTCGAGGGTAGTATCGGTATGTCGTCGTTGCGTCGCTGTTTTGTTCGATCGCTATTGCCGCTCGTCGGCGGTTTGTGGATGGCTATGCCTGCCGCCGCCGTGGAATATGAAAACGTCGTGCTCGTGATTCACGGCGGCACCGCGCGCGGGCGCGAAACGTTGAAGCCCGAGCGCGAGCAAGCGATGCGGGCCGACATGCTGAAGGCTCTCGCGGCCGGCCGCGATGCGCTGGCCGCCGAAGGTGCGACGGCGCTCGACGGCGTACAAGCCGCGGTGTGCGTACTGGAAGACTCGCCGCTCTTCAACGCCGGGCGCGGGGCGGTGTTCACGGCGGACGAGCGCAACGAACTCGATGCCTCGATCATGGAAGGAACGAAGCTCAACGCCGGCGCCGTCGCCGGGCTGACCATCGTCAAGAACCCGATCCTTGCGGCCCGAGCCGTGATGGAGCGGACCGAGCATGTGCTTCTGATGGGTCACGGCGCGGAGCAGTTTTGCCGTGAGCAGAAATTAGAACTGGTCGACCCGAGCTATTTTCGGACGGAAGAGCGACTGGAAGAACTTCGCAAGGTGCAGGCCGAGGAGAAGGCGGGGAAGACGTCGGCGGTCGGCGCTGATCTGGAAGGTAACGTCGCTCAAACGTTCAGCCCCCTCACCCCCGGCCCCTCTCCCGCGAGGGGAGAGGGGAGAACATGGAAAGAGTATGGAACCGTCGGGGCGGTGGCGGTCGATAAGGTCGGGCATGTGGCGGCCGGCACGTCGACCGGCGGAATGACGAACAAGCGGCACGGGCGGGTCGGCGATTCGCCGATCATCGGGGCCGGCACGTATGCCGACGATCGCTCGTGCGGCGTTTCCTGCACGGGCCACGGCGAGTTCTTCATTCGCTTCTCGGCGGCGCAGAGCATCGCGACGCGTGTCCGGTTGCTGAAGCAGAGCGTCGAGGAAGCGAGCCGAACTGTGATTCACGACGAACTCGGGCCGGCGGGCGGCGTCGGCGGCGCGATCGTACTGGCGCCCGACGGCCATGCGGCCTTCAATTGGAACACGCCCGGCATGTGGCACGGGTGGCTCACGCGCGACGGGCGGATGAATGTGGCGGTGTATCGGGAATAGATTTCCGTGGTCCGTTGTCAGTGGTCCGTGGTCCGTTGTATCGCTTCTTAGTGGTAACGTCTCATCGTACTTAGTACTGAGTACTCCGAACCGAGTTCGCTTAGGGATGCGTGAAGATGAATCGGTACTTGATCGTTTCTTGCTGGCTGGTGTTGATCGCTCTCGGCGGTGCGTCGAGCCGTGCCGATCAGTACGATCCGTTGGCCGTACCGAAGGGCTTTCAAGCAAAGACGATTGACCTCACCATCGACGACGCCGATCGGAAGCGGGAGATTCCGATTAAGGCTTACCTACCGGCGGCAGAACCCCTCACCCCCGGCCCCTCTCCCGCAAGGGGAGAGGGGAGTAAGACAAAAGCCGCTCCCGTCGTGCTCTTCAGTC
>JAFLCO010000529.1 GCA_017303535.1 Planctomycetota bacterium | reverse complement strand
TGACTTGGTTGCGTTTCAAAACATTCTGAATTTCGATCAGCGCCAGCGACAACGCTTCCGGCGGCACCGCGAAATCTTCGACGAACGGCAACGGCCGCGTGGAACCCTTCATTCCGTGCAACAGCGGAGTGACCTCGCGCGGCAACTGCGAGAAAAGTTCAATATTCTCCGGGCTGAGCGCTTGCCGGGCTTCGAAGGCCAGGGCTTTGCGATTTTTGACCTGTTCGGTGATGCGGCGGAGCTTGTCGCGAACCACGGTCGGATCGTCGCCGTCGACTTCGACGAGGAGAATCGCTTCCGTTTCCGGCGGGATCAGCGATTCGTAGCGCGGATCGACTTCGCGGGCCAGCCCGAGGTGTCGGCGATCCATGAGATCGCAAGCGACTGGCTCGAGTTCGACGACGTCGCGAACCGCGCGGGCCGCGTTGTCCATGCGCTCGAACATCAGCATGAGGTAGCCGGTGTGGCGCGGCAGCGGCTGCACGGCGAGCGTCATCTCCGTGACCACGGCCAACGTCCCTTCGCTGCCGGTGATCAGGCCGGCGAGATCGAAGGTGTCGTCGCGCAAGGCGTCGAACACCGCATAGCCGCTGCGGTTGAGCCGCGACTTCGGGCGGTAGCGTTCGATGAGCGCGGCATTGTTGCGGAGCAGCACGACGCAGCGATTGATCAACTCGCGGCGGCGATCATCCGGATCGCGGCTGAACCCTTCGACGAGCGGCTCCAGGCCCGCATCGAGGCGCGAACCGTCGGCCAGGACCGTTCGCAGGCTGCGGACTTGCTTACGAGCTGAACCGTACTTCAGCCAGCGGCGACCGGAGCCGTCGATCGCCACGACGCTCCCCATCGTCGTGACGACGCTATTGGCCGGATCGGGGCCGAAGATCAGGCCGCGTTTGCGCAGGGCCGTGTTTAAGCGTTCGTGCACGACGCCGGGCTGGCAGCGGACATGATCTTCGCCGATCGAAAGTATCTGCCGCATGTGCGCGGAGAAATCGATCACGAGACCGCGCCCCAGCGATTCGCCGGCAAGGCCGGTGCCTGCGCCGCGCGGATGGAGCGGGATCGCGTTCTCGTGGCAATATCGCAAAACCGCAGCGACGTCGTCGGTCGACTTCGGCCGTACGACGCCCAGCGGCAGAATCTGAAACAGACTCGCATCCGACGCGTAAAGCTGCAAGAAGACGTCGTCACAACGCACGTCGCCGGCAATGAGCCCGCGAAGATCTTCCTGAATGCGTTGTCGTTGCGGATCCATTACCGTCCCTATTTAGCCGCGGAGCTTGTCTCCGCGGTCAGCCTGCTCGCATTCATTCTACGCACCGCGTCGAGCCGCGACGGCTGCGGCTTCGCGCAGGCGAATCTCCTGCTGGCGGTAGCGCTCGTGCGTTTCGAGGTTGAAGTGCTCGTGGTTGTCGAGGCCGGAGAGCCCGCGGTACTGTGCATCGCAACGATAACAGTTCAAACAGTTCGGAACCAGAAAATAGAGCGTCAGGTCCACGAGCGCCGTGGCGAACAACACGCCGAAGGTCCAGTACGGCAATCGCAGGTACCAGGTGACGCAGCTGATCGCAAAACCGAGGATGACGATCGACACGCCGACGCGTTGCGAAAAGTCTTTGCGAATGAAGAGGTCGGTGCTCGGGCAGACGAGGCATTGCTCGAGGCGACCGTCGTGATAAGCGCCCGGCGGCACGGTGAGTTCGCCGTTGCACGCCGGGCAAGCGAACGAGGCGGCCCCTTCCGGCACTTCGACGCGAACGGATTCTTGGCAGCGAGGGCAGGCGAAGGCGACGTTCATGGCGTGCGGCATCGGAAGAGCGGGCGAGACGGCGAGGTCGTGATGTGGACAAACCTTGATTGTCGATGCCCGCCCGCCGGTTTCATAGGGGGTAAGCCTTGCCGGACGAGAGCAGTTGCCCGACGAGTTCGCCGAGAAACGTGGTAATCACCGCGACGTAGAGCATTCCGGTGGCGGCCTGGGTGTTCGGAATTTTCAGTGTCGACCAAGTCATGACGACGAGCATGGCCGTGCCCCCCATGCCGGCGAGCCAGCGGAGAGCGAGCATGATTTGCTCAGCCGGTTCGAGCGAACCGCCGGAGGACCAAAAGCCCCAGAGCCCTAGGGCCGAGACGACCGTGCGCAAGGCGACCGCCGCGCCGAGCCACGCAGTGAGCCGAACGAGCGGCTGCATTTGCATGCCGGGGGCGTTGAGATACCAATGCCCCAGCAGCATCGCGGCCATCGTCACGCCGAGTAAAAGCCCGGCGGCGACGGTATCGGCATAGGCGAGACTCTGCCAAAGCATGGGGTTTGTCGTAGGTTCGCCCGTGGTCTGGGGCACGGCCACGGGCGTCGCGCACAGAGCGCCGATCAGAGTGAGCACGGCAATCGCCGCAAGTACGGCGATGCCGGCCCGGGGCTTTTCGTAGAGCCAGCAAGCCGCGCCGATGTAACTCAAGATCGCAGCGGCGACGGCCGGCCACTTCGGCAACAGCCCGGGATCGACCACGCCCGCAAAGGCTGCGAGCGCCACGAGCACGCTCATGCCGAGCAGCACATACAGGTTGTTGCGGTAATAGCCGCTGGTGACTTGCCGCGGCGACGTCACGGCCATGGCCGCGGCCATGCCGAAGGCCAAGCGGTAAACGAATTGAACGAGAAGCAGCACGGCCGTTACGCCTTGCCGTTGTAGATCAGCGTCATAATCTCCGAACGGCTCGACAGGTGCGACCGGAAGATGCCGCGCATCGCCGACGTCACGCACAGGCTCCCCGGCTTGCGGATGCCGCGCATCGTCATGCAGGAGTGGCTCGCCTCGACGACGACCGCCACGCCCTTGGGGTTGAGTTCTTCGACCATCAAGTCGGCGATCGTCTCCGTCATTCGCTCCTGCACCTGCGGGCGCTTGCTGACGACCTCGACGACCCGGGCCAGTTTGCTGAGGCCGAGCACTTTGCCGCCGGGGATGTAGCCGATGTGGGCCTTGCCCAAGAACGGCAACAGATGGTGCTCGCACATGCTGTTGAAGCTGATGTCTTTCACGAGCACGACCTCGTCGTACTTCTCGGTGAAGACTTTCTGCAAATGCACGCGCGGGTCTTGGTGCAGACCTTGGAACATCTCGGCATACATCC
>JAFLCO010000528.1 GCA_017303535.1 Planctomycetota bacterium | reverse complement strand
GAAGAACACCCCCGGCGCCAACCCGCGCGAGTATCTTGTCGAAGCCATCGAAGGTTTGCTCACCGGCAAACCGGCGACGGCTCAAACTCGCGCCCAAGGTTGCGAGTTGCAACTACCGCCGCTCGTGAAGAAGCTCCCGGAGAAATTGCTGACCTATCACGACGACGCTGCCAAGATCATCTACAGCCGCTGCGTAAGCTGTCACTATCCGGGCGGCATCGGGCCGTTTGCCCTCGATACGTTCGAAAGCGTTCGCGACGAAGCGGCGACGATCCGTCGCGAGGTCGAATACCAACGAATGCCGCCTTGGCACGCCGACACCAAACGCGGCCACGCGATCGAGAACGTTCAAGCCCTGACGACCGAAGAGCGCCGCACGCTCGTCGAATGGCTCGACCAAGGGCTCGCTCGTCAGAAGCAGGGCGAGGAGAATTGGCTGGTCGAAGGCAACCCGCCGAGCGTGCCCTTGAAACTCCCCAAAATCGCGGCGGCCGGTGAATTCACGATCGGCGAAGGCCGGCCCGACTTCGTGGCCCGGATGCCGAAGCCGTTCTTGGTCAAGGCTTCGCAGGTCGTCGAGTACCAATACTTCTGGGTGCCGAACGACGCCACGGAAGATCGCTACGCGCAAGCCATCGAACTGCTGCCGGGCAATCGCCGCGTCGTGCATCACATGCAGGCCTTCATGATCGACAAGCGGCAACGTCCGGCCGACGTCAACGCTCCGATGTCGGGCGCGTGGATGATGGCCAAGGTCAACGGCTACGGCGGCAAGGATTGCTGGCGGATCGCCAGCTACACGCCGGGCGATTTCTACGCGGCCCGCACGTACGCGCCCGACGAAGGCGTGCACATTCCGGCCGGTTTCGACCTGGTGTTCGAAATGCACTACACGCCGTGCGACGAAGACCAATACGATCAATCGTCCGTCGGCATCGTCTGGCGTAAGCAGCCGGGCCCGCCGCCGAAGATCATCGCCGACCAACTGTTCGTCGGCACCCGCAGCATCGAAGTGCCGCCGCACGCCGAGCATCACCCGGCCGAGTGCCTGCCGTACTTCAAGCAGAACGTGCTGCTCGTCGATATTCGCCCGCACCTGCATTTGCGAGGCGGCGACACCGAGATGTACGCCGTGTATCCGGACGGTCGCCAAGAGTTGCTCGTCGCCACACCGGCCTTCGACTTCAACTGGCAACGCCGCTACGTCTTCCGCGAACCGGTTCGGCTGCCGGCCGGCTCGACTTTGCGGTATGTCGTGCACTGGGACAACACGCGGCTCAACCCGAACAACCCCGACCCGGCGAAGCGCGTGCTGTTCGGCGAAGAGAGCTTCGACGAAATGGCCAACGTCGGCGTCACGTACCGCATCGACGAAGAAGCGGAACGAACGGCTACGCGCCGAGTATCCGCCCCGGTGCCGAAGTAGGCGGATTGTCGGAGGTCGATAATCGACGTAAGTCCCGATTCGCTTGCGCGACTTACGACGAAAGCGCAATTCTGTTGCAAGTACGAGTGCGTACTATTTTTGGAATTAGTGCGCACCCTTAATTCCTAAGTATGCGGTGCGTACATTTTCGCGCGCGAAGTACGCACCCCCTCCAAAATGTACGCAGTGCGCGTCGACGTAAGTCCCAATTCGCTTGCGCCACTTACGTCGATCTTTGACGGCGCAGAACGACCCCTTCTCCCTCCTGATGGAGAAGGTGCCGCGAAGCGGCGGATAAGGGTGCCGACCCTCTAACCGAACGCCGCCATCAATCGTCTTAGTCCCCGTCGATAGCGGCGCAGCCGCGTATGCCGGGGGCCGCGCTAAACGATTTACGTCGTCGACTTGTCAATCGACGCTGCCCCGGGCGACTCGCCCGGAGCTAAGACAAGACAGACCAAATTGTCAAAGAACCAACCCCGTATTTTCTTCATTTCCCGGGGCGGTTCAACTCCGTTTTTGGCCACTCGCCATTTAACGCCCCGCAGGCCGCTTTGCTGGTCAATCTGCGGGAACATTAGCCGGCCAAAAGCGGATTCGACGTTGGCGCCGCGGCGCGGTATCACATGGTCGTCGAGTTCGGGAACTCCTAGCGCTAACCGGAGTTTGTGCCATGCGTCGTCGTGAGTTTTTGGCAGGTGCCGCAGGTGCCGTGGCTGCGGGTTCGTTAATTCGTAGCCCTGAACCCAGTATCGCGCAAGAACCGCCGGTCGCGTGTCCCGATTGTGCGACGACGTACGAATCGCCCGCCGCCGCGATGAAGGCCCCGCGCGAGACCTTGGCCTACGTGACGACGACGGCGGTCGGCGTCGCCGACCGCCCCGATTACTTGGCCGTCGTCGATCTTGATCCGGCGTCGAAGACTTATTCGCAAGTCGTGCATCGGCTGGCGATGCCGTCGGCCGGCGACGAATTGCATCACTTCGGCTGGAACGCTTGCAGTAGTTGCCATGCCAAAGCCGCGAAGACCGGCGAGCATCTACGGCGATATCTCATTTTGCCGGGCCTGCGCTCGTCGCGAATCGTCATCGCCGACGCACTCGACCCGCGCCGTCCGAAAGAGCACAAGGTGATCGAAGCCGCCGAGATTTTTGAAAAGACGAACCTTTCGGCGCCGCACACCGTGCATTGTCTGCCTGACGGCAACGTGATGATCTCGATGCTCGGCGACAAAGACAACGGCGCTCCGGGCGGTTTTCTCCTACTCGACGATAAGTTCGACGTCGTCGGCCGCTGGGAAGCGAAGCCGGGCGAACTGCGCTACAACTACGACTTCTGGTATCAGCCGCGCTTCAACGCGATGTTCTCCAGCGAATGGGCGGCACCAAAGACCTTTCGCGCCGGCTTCAACCTCGACGACGTGAAAGCCGGCCGTTACGGCAACCGGCTCTACGTCTGGAGCTGGCAGCAACGCAAACTCAAGCAAACGCTCGATCTCGGCGAGACGGGCATGATTCCGCTCGAGATTCGCTGCCATCACAATCCGGCCAGCGCGCACGGCTTCGTCGGCGCGGCGCTTTCGAGCACGATGTGGCATTTCACGTCGAACGACGACAAATGGTCCGCCGAGAAAGTCATCGCCGTCGATCCGGTCGAAACCAAAGGCTGGCCGTTTCCCGTGCCAGGCCTCATCACCGATCTGGTCCTGTCGATGGACGACCGCTTTCTATATTTCTCCAATTGGCTCCACGGCGATATTCGGCAGTACGACGTCA
>JAFLCO010000527.1 GCA_017303535.1 Planctomycetota bacterium | reverse complement strand
CCGCGATTCAAATGGCGCTGATGTCCGCCCGCCGTCGTCGCCGGCACGCTTGCGAACGGCTCGGCGGCCTGCTTCTCGTAGGCGGCGACTGTTTCGGACAATAGCGAGGTCAAAGCCTGATCCGCGTATTCGAGCGGCTTTTTGCCCGCCGCATCCGTGTCGGCCAACAGCGCCGGGCAAGTTGCGATCAAGAGCTTCGCGACACCGGCGTGCCGGAGTTCGATCGCGAAGTGCAGGGGATTCCTACTAAGTCCGTATCGCGCATAGACGATGGCCGGTTGCTCCTGCAGAAAGCCGGCGACCTTATCGGTGTCCCCAAGCCGGACGGCGTCGATGAACGCTTCTTTATCCTGAACATATTCCATACCGTCCCCGTGCTCTGCGCTGTGCCTGCCGCCGCAGTTCGTAATCGTCAGGCAGGTAAGACGATTTCATCCGTTCCGGCAAGGACTTTCGTACGCTCGGAGTTGCTGCGAAGTCGGTATGGCGGCCAACGCGCCGCGCCGTCTATGCGAATCAACCGCTTAGCGCTCCTGGCCTCCGCACCGGCGACGGCTCGACCGTGATGAATGGTTAAGTTCTGTGAACTATTGCTTGCGCTTGACCTCGAAACGCGCTAGGGTCGGTCTGTTTATGGGCAATCGCTTAACTTCGAGCATTGTGACCATTACCAAACCTTAGGCGGGTTTGTTGTTGTTTTTGAATGCGTTGTCGCCGAGCATTTCAAATGGGAGTGACGTCATGTCACGAAAAGTGCCCGAGGATGTCCTAGACGATCCCGCTGTTCCGGATCTCGCCAGGATGTTGGAAGTCGTTTCCGGGCTGAAGGAATGGTCGCCCGAAGAGTTGAAGACCCGAGAGTCGAAGCCCGCGTGGTTCATCCACGAAGCGCAAGCCTGCTTGGCCTGCGCCATGCTGGCGGACCAGCCCGAAGGTCAAACGGCCATGCTGAGGAAGGCGATGGAATGCGTCAGGCAACTGGCGGATTCACACGTGGGAAGGGCGGCCCGCGCCTACCTCGTGACCTTCTTGTCGACGGAGCTAAGGCAACAGTTCGAGGCCTTGTCCGCTTCCGAGCTGGATGCTTGGGAGAAAGAAGAACTTGAAGGTACGCTACCAAACTGAAATCAGCCGCCCGGTTCTTCGCATCATTTCCGGGGCTAGCCCGACCCTCCCGTCGCTGAAGCGACGGGAGGTTTTTTTTGCGAGTGGTCCCTTGGCGTAAAGATTTCAACATGTGCCGACTGCGTTGACATACCACCTCGACCTGTGCTACTGAACGGGCCAGGAAGCTCGGGTCTTCGGACCTTGGCGGTTCGTTTCCTCGAAGGATAACGAGAGAGACCTTGAGCTTGGTAACACCCCGTTCGGGCCGCAAACTGCGATCCTCGAACGCGATAGAGGATCGAACGATGGCATCTGATATTTCTTCTGCACGATATATTCTGCGTGAGGCCGACGGCGTGATGTGGTTGCGGGAAGGGGTCAGCCGGACGCTGCCCGCCGCCGAGTTCGTCGGTTTGTTTCGCGACTACGACACGGTCATCCGCGCCAAGCGTCCGCTGACGCTGACGAAGGACATTGACGGCCGGCAAGCGGCCTTCAACTACGAACGGGGCGATGCCCTGGCAGCCGTCGCCATCAAAGACGAAGAGAAGGTCTTGGCTCAGCTGGCTAAGGAAGGTGCGGACGATTCGGCGATCATCAGGTCCCCCGGCGCGAAACGGGGCGGCAGCGGCATTTTGAAGTAAGCTCGATCCGTTCGGCAAGACGTTCACGGCACGAGCCGCTTCGGCAGCCTCATGCCTCGCCGAAAAAAAACGCAGCAAAAAAAAAGACCCCGGCCCGGAGGGCACGGAGTCTTTTTTGAGGACGGCTTACGCAGTGTCCGTCAAGTAGCCCGCCGCCGCAAGTTGCTCGGCGGTGAAGCCTGCAGCTTTGGCCTCGTCCAGCGAACACCCGGCGCGGCGGAACTCTTCCGCCTTATAACCGGCATCGGCCAACTGCTTCGGCGGACAACCGATCTCGGCCAGTTCGCGGAGCAGGTAACCCGCTTCGCGCAGCGCCGACCAAGACGCGCCGGTCTCACACAGTCGCAAAGCCGTCGCCCCGATGCCGCGTAAGTTCGCCAGCGAGTAGCCCCCCTCCCGCAAGACTTGCATCGACAGATAGCGGCGCAACTCGTATTCCGCGTAGCCCGCCTCGCGCAGCGCCGATACGGGAACGCCGACCGACCAGAGATGCGCCGCCTCGCAACCGGCTTCCCGCAACTCGTGGATCGAGTAGCCGCCCCGAATCAGGGCCGGCACGGGAACCTTCTCCGGCAGGAAATCACAGGCGCAATAGCCGTTGATGCGCAGATACTCGACCGCGAATCCGAGTTCCAGCAACTCGCCCGGAGACTTACCGAGCGCCCGGAGATCGCCGGACGTCAGCCGCTTGGACAACAACTCCGCAATTTTTGCTTGTGACATGACTGTCACTCCCAGTTCGAACGCTTGAGCCTTAGCGCGTTCGACACGACGAGAACGGACCTGCCTGGGGTCCGGTAATGGTAACGACGCTCGATGTGAGACGTCGCCCAGTTAACCCGTAGACCCTAGCGCACTTGACGGCTTCGCGCAAGCAAACTTGCTAAAAGCACTTCACGGAAAACAGATGTTTTCCGTGAGGTCTTCCGTGGCTGAACGTCATCGGACCGATTGCCTCACCTTGTTCCACGTCGTGCTTCACGAAAAACCTTGACGGAATGCCTCAGGCGTGATTTATCACGAGAACTGAAGCAACCAAGGTTTTTCGTGAATGCAGGTGGGCTACATCCGAGTTTCTAGCGCCGGTGATCGGCAAAATACGGAACTGCAACGTGACGCGCTGCTCGCGGCGGGCGTCGATGAACGACATCTCTATGAAGATCGGGCCTCGGGCGCACGGGACGACCGTCCCGGCCTGAAAGAATGCCTGGCCTTCCTTCGTCCGGGCGACGTGCTGGTCGTTTGGAAGCTCGATCGGCTCGGCCGGTCGCTGGCGCATCTCATCAAGATCATTCAACAGTTGAAGGAGAGGGGCGTCGGCTTTCGGTCCCTGACCGAAGCGATCGACACGACGACGTCGATGGGCGAATTCACGTTCAATCTGTTCGGCTC
>JAFLCO010000526.1 GCA_017303535.1 Planctomycetota bacterium | reverse complement strand
GCTGGCCGTCGGTTCGACCGTCTACTCCGGCATCGGGTACATCCAACGCGCGATTCGGCTCTTTCAACAGTAACCATTTCCGCGGCCGGCGACGTCGCACTGGTGCCGCAGACGAAAGAGCGAGACTCCTCGCATGGGATTGATGCTACTCGCCGATGTGCCGCTGCAAACACGGTACGGCATCGCGCTGTCGTTGATTCTGGGAATCGCGGCCATCGGCTGGCCTTATGCGATCTCGCGATTTCGCGCCGGTCGGCCGCTCGTCGAGCCGACCATGCGCCACTTCGTTCCCTGGGACGGCGCGATCGCTCTTATCGCCTTGATCATCTACGCGCTCGTCGTGCAGTTCTTCACGGCGGTGCTGGTGCCGACGTTCTATCTCGCGGTTAACCCCAGCCTGCCGCCGCCGTTGCCCGATTTATCGGTCGACCAACTTATCTCCGACCCGGCCTGGGTGACCGCGCTGTTTCAAGCGCAGACCTTCACGAATATCGCCGCGATGACCGTCGTGCTGATGCTGTTGCAATTTACCACACGTGCTTCATGGGCTGATTTCGGGCTCGACTTTCACGACTTCCACCGAAAGCTCAAGCTCGGCCTGATCGGGTTCACGGTGATTTTTCCGCCGATCATGCTGCTCAATGGGCTACTGAACATCGCGTGGCGGAAGTCGGAGCACCCGATCATCGTCGGCTATCGGGCCTCGGGGGACGAAACGCTGTTTCTCTGGTGTACGATCGCGGCGGTTGCCGTGGCGCCGCTGGTCGAAGAGTTCATCTTTCGCGGCGTCCTGCAAGGTTGGCTCGAACGCCTATTCGCCGAGCGCCGCCGCCGTCCGGTCGTGGAAACGGGCGATAGTCTCGACGGCGTTCAACCGGCGCTGGAAGGCCCGGCGTCGACGCTGCCGATTATCTTTAGTTCGCTGATGTTCGCCGCGGTCCACATTCAGGCCGGCCCGGACTGGATTTCTATCTTCTTCCTGGCGCTGGGCCTCGGCTACCTCTACCGCCAAACCCATAGTCTTTGGCCCGGCATCATCGTGCACACGCTGCTGAACGCCTGGAGTATGGCGGCGCTGTACTTCCTGCCGGATGCGTAAGCGACCGGCGAGGTTCACCCCCGCCGTCTTCAAAGCATCCCAATATATTTCGCCGTCACGTCGCTCCGATGGATTCCAAGGTCGTCAGTATCGTTCACCTCCGCGACGTCACGCCAAAATGCCTGATAACTCCATTACTTCAATCATAACTGTCGAGATGCTGCAAAGCCTGAAACATGACATCATGTCGTGCGCCGAGTTTTGCTCAATAATTGACGAAATTGGCCAGCCTTCCGACCTTACCGCTTCACTCGACACGGCTCGTGCTGTCCTCTGCAACTTGAGGGACAATCATGTTGTGATCGGCGACCTTTCTAAACAACACTTAGGGACACTGCACGTGAGCCCGTGGAAAGCAGGCGGAAACGAAGTGATTGAAAAAGCAATGGCCGACTTAAGGAACTTCAAAATGCTTCCGCAGTTGGGTGACGGCTTTTGGCTTCAAAAAGAAGCTGGCGCGCTCTGATCCTTGAGTGGGGATGGCTTTAAAAGACGGCGGGGCTGAACCCCGCCGCTCGCCAGCACGGCACTACCGATCCTTCGCGTCTCGCGGCGGAAAGGCAAACTTCAGCAGTTGCAGCAAGAGAAATAGTCCCATCACCGCGAGCAGGGCCTTGGGCCAGATGTCGGCGATGGCGAATTTGAAGCGGCCGACCATCGTGGCGGCAATGGCCAGGCCGATGCCGAGCATCAGGATCAGGCAGCCGCCGGCGGCCATGACGCCGTGGAAGGTGCCTTCTTCGCTGGCTTCTTCGTGAAAAAGTTCGACGGTGCGGCCGCGCCGGAGGCTCCGTTCGACCGCTTCGACCAGTTCCAGATCGGCCAAGGCCTCGCGCCAAAGATCGCTGTTCGAGTCGGCAACGGCGGCCCGCACCGCCTCGGCTGCGGCTTGCTCGGCGTCGCCCTGCGAATACTCGGCGGCGGGTTCGGCTTGGCCCGAGCGCGTGATCTGCAACCGTCGGGCTCCTGCGGCGTCGATCGCGATCTCGGCCGTCGCGTCGTTGCAGAGCACGCGCCACGTCACGGCTTCGGCGTCGCGCGTCGGGCCGAACGTCCAGCGAATGAGCGCACCGGAGGTCGTCGAGATTTGCACGCCGATTTGGCCGGTTGCTCCTTCGGCCCCGAGCGAGCCCATCGCGGAGACCTTTTCGCACGGCCCTGTCAAACGACGAATGGCGCCGATGTCGCGGACGAACCGACGCAAGACTTCCTCTCGCGATGTGACGCGCGAGCGATGCTCGACGATCACCTCGTCACAGTGTCCTAATTCGGTGAGGCGGGCGATTTCCTCGCGATGGCGCGTCGCCTCGAGCGGTACGATCGCCGTATTCGTCGCTTGCCGATGCATATCGAGTTCGAGATACGCCAAGGTCGAGGCCGACTGCGGGTGGACGAACATCGCGGCGACGGACTCTTGGGCCAACCGCTGGAGTTGTTCGAGTCGCACCGTTTCCGATCCGCCGCCGCCGACGAGCACGTAGTCGGCTCCGCATGCCAATGCCTCTTCCCACTCGGCGCAGCGGCGGACGTCGAGATCGGCCGCGATCACGAGCGACGCGGCCTGCGGTGAAGCGTCGATGAGCACCGGCACGTCGCCAGCCGCGATAAGGGCCGCGGCGAAGGGGAGTGAATCGGCGTCGGCGTTGAGGAAGGCGAACTTCATGAGTGAGACTGCGATGGCAAATTCTTGAGGTAGGCGCGTCGAAAGAAAGTCTACCCCCTCACCCCCTGCCCCTCTCCCCCAAGGGGGCGAGGGGAGCCAAACAGAACTTTCGCTATTGCCCTACCGCTCCTTCAGTCGAGGTTGCGGAGGCGGAGGGAGAGGCTGTTGGCGACGACCGAGACGCTGCTCAGCGCCATTGCCGCGGCGGCGACCGACGGCGGCAGTCGCCACACGCTGCCGAGCCACGGAGCCAACGCTCCGGCAGCGGCCGGGATCAGCACGACGTTGTACCCAAACGCCCAGAGCAGGTTTTGGCGAATGACGCGCATCGTCAAGCGGGCCAATTGAACCGCGCGGGCCGCGGCTCGCAAGTCCTGATTGTTAAGAACGGCGTCGGCCGCTTCGAGAGCGACGTCGGCGCCGTGGCCGACGGCGATGCCGACGTCGGCGGCGGCTAGCGCCGGGG
>JAFLCO010000525.1:2295-3237 GCA_017303535.1 Planctomycetota bacterium | reverse complement strand
GTTTTGGCCCTTGTAGATGCGGCACTTCGCAGGCGTGTGGCCCGCAGTGCTGATCACGGCCGAGCCCTTGCTGCCGTGCGCGTAGCTGGCGAACTCCGTCTTGCAGCCGGGCATCGTGCGCCCTTCGAGTTGCAGCTTCGTGCCGTCGGCGAAGGTGTAGCTTACCGAGTAGGTGTCGAAGTTCTGATCGACGTAGTCCATCCGGTAGTGCCGCCCGCCGGAAGCTTCGGCCTTCACCGGCCACGCGTCCTTCATCCAGCAGCATTCGTCGATGTTGTGAATGAGGAAGTCGCTGTACGCGCCGCCCGAGGCCCACAAGAAGGCGTGGAAGTTCTTGATCTGGTAGAGCAACTCGCCCTTGTCCCATTCCTTCGGCATCGGCGAGCAGTACGCGCTGCCGGTCGGGCCGGCTTGGCGATAGGCCCGCATCAAAAGAATGTCGCCGATTTCGCCGGCCTTGATCCGGTCGTGGAGTTGCTGACGCGCGTCGCAGTGGCGGCACATGAGGCCGACGCCGACCTTGAGGTTTTTCTTGACCGATTCTTCGGCCAGCTTGAAGAGCTTTCGGCTCGACGGGCCGTCGACCGTGACCGGCTTCTCCATGAAGACGTTAATTCCCTTGTCGATGGCCGCGCCGAAATGCACCCAGCGGAAGGCCGGCGGGGTCGCGAAGATGGCGACGTCGCCGGGGCGCAAACAATCAAGGGCCTTCTTGTAGCCGTCGAAGCCGATGAACTTCTGATCTTCCGGCACTTCGTACTTGCCGGGGAGTTTGTCTTTCTTGGCTTTCGCGGAAAGATTGCGATCGGCCGCCTTGAGCTTGTCTTCGAACACGTCGGCCAGGGCGACGAGCTTGATCGGGCCATTGTCGACGCTGAGGGCTTGCCCCGCCGCGCCGGTGCCACGACCGCCGCAGCCGATGAGCGCGCCGCGAATCGTGCC
>JAFLCO010000525.1:0-2285 GCA_017303535.1 Planctomycetota bacterium | reverse complement strand
GTGTACGGCCGGCACCTTCTTATCGGGCGCACCCATCACTTGCGAGGCGACGGAACCAACGGCGACCGCGGCGACCGCGGCTTCACCGGACTTCTTCAAAACATCGCGACGCGACAGGTCGCCCGAAGGAGACGAATTCATACGCACAAACTCCGCGTAGAGAACGGGGGGTGGGACGGTGGGACGGAAGCGGAAGGCAGGTTGCGAACCGACGGCAGGCCTCGCTGAGCCGGTCGCCCGAGTTCGCAATCTCCTCAGTGTCGCCGGCCGGTGGGGCAAAGTCAACGAATTCTAGAGAATCGAGCGTGCCGTGCGGACCGGCTCGGACGTCTTAGCCCCCGGCGAGTCGCCGGGGGCAGCGTCAAATCTTCTTCGACGCCGATGATCGTATTGACGCTGCCCTGGGCGACTCGCCCAGGGCTAAGACAAAGAAGAACGGCGCTGAATTCACTCCGGCTTCGCCTTCAGCCAGCCGAGCGACGTCAAAAATTCGTCCGATGCCGCGATGGTCCGGCCGCGGAACGGTTCGTCGTTGAAGAAGCCGTGTCCTTCGCCTTCAAACAGCTTGAGTTCGCTCCGCAAGCCGGCATCTTGCATCTTCTTCTGAAACCGCTCGGCCACGGCGACCGGGATCAGATTGTCCTTCGTGCCGAGGAACACGATCGCCGGCGGATCGTCGCTCGTGATGTTGTGGGCCGGCGAAAACTCTTGATACCGCTTGCCGACGCGCGCCGTTCCCCAGCCCTGATCCGGACCGTTGTCATAGACCGGGTTGAAAAGCAGCAGCGCATTCGCCTTCGCGGAAATCTTCAGATCGTCCTGCGGGTCGTCATGGCCGTCGACCATGCCGACGAACGCGGCCAGATGACCGCCGGCCGATCCGCCTCCGGCCGCGATGCGCTGCGGTTCAATCCGCAACTCTTCGGCGTGTGCCCGCACCCAGCGCATCGCGCTCTTGGCGTCGTTCACGCACTTGGTCGGCGGATCGTTGGTCTTGCCGTCGAGCAGACGATATTCCACCTGCACGGCCACCATCCCGCGGCCGGCCAAATGTTCGCACAGGTTGTTGAATTGCCGCGGCCCGCCGCCGACCCAGCCGCCGCCATGAAAGAACACCGCTGCCGGCCGCAGGCCTTCGCCGCGTGTCGTCGGCTCGACCACGTAGAGCTTGAGTTCTCGATCACCGATCGTTTTGTAAACGTACGGCTTGCCGACCGGATCGATCTTTCCCTTGACCTCGCGACGAGCGGCTTTGGCCGGCTTCGTGCCCGCAGCCTTTTTACGCGCCGGCTTTTCGTCGGCGTGCAAAAGCCCTGCCGACAAAGCTAGGACGACGAACATCGCGAAAAGCCGGTGCATGAGATGAACTCCGAAAAAGCGAGCGGATATAAAGCGACCAAGCGCAACTTCGACGCGCCGCCGACGGCGATTGTTTGCTTGCCGACGTCATTTTTCGACCGCGTACGGCGTCTCACCTTCGGCGTTGCCCGGCGGATCGTAGTTGCAGACGACCACCGTCCTACCCTCGTACTCGCCCGTCGCGATCACAGCCTTGCCGGCGCCGATGAACTTGGTGCGGCTCCACACGAGCTGCGTGTAGTGGCCGGCCTCGAACATCGTGAAGTCGCTTGGGATCGGCGTGCCCGGGACATAGAGCTCCTTCTCGGCGTACCAACCGCGGGCCCCTTCGACGAGGCCGACGTTCGGCGCGTTGCCGATCGCGAGATTCTCACCGTACGGCGCGGCGTCGTCTCCGTCGGCCGGGCGATGTTCGAACTTGCCGGATTCCGCGAGGTGCTCGGCCCAGGCTTGTGCGACGGCCGCCAACTTCGGCGACCATGCGACAGGGGGCGAGCCGGCCTCGGCCCGGGCCTTGTTGTGAAACGCGACCAGCGCCTCGGCCTCGGCTTGCGATACGGCCGACGCGGCGACGACGTCCGGTTGCTGCGCCGCAGTTTCTTTCAGACGACACGCTGCTACGGCGACCGCGACGGCAAAGCTCCGTTCCCAACGCATCTAACGACGCTCGTTGCTGAATCCTCGTTTAGCCGCGGAGCTCGCCCCGCGCGTCCGCCCCGACTACGAACTGGGCTTCGCCGTTCGCGGATCATACGTGCCGACGTACCACAGATGGGCTTCCGGGTCGCGGACGCAAAAGCCGCGGCCGCCGTACTCTTCGTCTTTGATCGGCATCACCACTTCCCAACCGGCCGCTTGAGCCCGAGCGTAAACCGCATCGGCGTCGGGCACGCAAACGTAGGGGCTTTGCGTTTCGCAGCGACCGA
>JAFLCO010000524.1 GCA_017303535.1 Planctomycetota bacterium | reverse complement strand
CCCCCGCCTACGACCGTGCCGGCAACATGACGACGATCCCCAAGCCCGCCGCGCCGCAGTCGGCCTTTGCGGCCACCTACGACGCTTGGAACCGCTTGACGGCGCTCAGCGACGGCGGCGCATACGCGTACGACGCGCTGAACCGGCGCACCAAGCAAGTTGCGGCGGCTGTCACGCGGCATTATTACTATTCGGCGGACTGGCAAGTCTTGGAAGAGCGTCTGGGAACGGCTCCCAACGCGGCCCCCGCCGAACGCCAATTTCTCTTTGGCCAGCGCTACATCGACGACTTGGTGCTCCGCGACCGCTCGCCGACCAACGACGGTACGCTCGGCGAACGCCTCTACGCCGTGCAGGACGCCAACTGGAACGTTACGGCCGTGGTCAATACGAGCGGCGGCGTGCAGGAACGATATCGTTACACGGCTTACGGCGAACCCAGTTTTCTAAATCCGAACTTCACCACGCGAGCCCTTGGCGGTGCGTACAATTGGGAAACCCTCTACGTCGGGTACCGCTGGGATGCTGGCACAGGAATATACCCGGTGCGATTCAGGTACCTGAACCCGCTGTTGGGGATGTGGATCACGAAAGATCCGATGGAACCCGCGTCGGAAAGCAATTTTTATCGGTATGCGTCAGACAATCCGGCGAATTCGGTAGACCCGCTTGGTTTAGAAGAAATCTGTGATGCGCGAACTGAATGGAACTGGCCCTACGGTCCAACCGCGGAAATCACTTACGACGAACAGGGAAATGAACTGCTCGATCTTCGACCGGTTTTTCCCGATCTCAAGCCATTTGACGATCAGTTGATTCCCTTTGAACCTGAACCGGCACCGCCGGAAGAATCGGGATATGACTGGGGATTATATTTTCACTACGCCAATCCCTTCAAGCATTTTGATTACGTGCATCCTGACGATACAGTGGTCCACTGGGGGAAGCGGGCAGCTCAAGTGACTACCGCTGTGGCAGCCGCCGCAGCATCTGTCGTAGCAGCCGCGGAAACGGTCTATCTTGGAGGTTCTCGAATATTGCTAGAAGGACGTCTCGTCGGCGGTCAATTGGGTTCCGGAGGAATTTTGCAACTCCGCCCTGAGGGCAAGCCGCCATTAATGAGATTTGACTATCACCCCTTTAAGCCCGGAGGGCCAAGTGTTCCTCACATTGATTCCCCACCTCTAAAATGGCATCACTGGCCGTGGCAATAAATTGTTATGATTTATGAAGTAGTCGAGGAGTTTGAGTTCAACGATGACCTGGGCATCAAGAAAGCAACTGATTGCTTGCGTGACTCTCGCTTAAACCAAGACGCAATCCAATACAGTGACGCAAATCACGTTGTGAATATCAGCCTCAGCCTGAGGGACATAGATACTTTACAGGTTACACCGCTTTTTTTTTGCTTTGGACGAAAGATCGTTTTTAGGAGGAAATGGGTGCTTTCGTTTTTCGGCTGTCACGGCTTTAAGCTGGTTAAAGAACCCGGCAGTTTCATGACTTCGTTTTCTTTGGCAGAGATATTGTGGTTCCCAGATAAGTCGTCTATAGAGCTTCGAACTTATGACGGACTGTCCGTATTTCTAAGTTGTCCTCAACTCCAAGGCCGTGTCATCAAAACGGGCTGCATTGATCGAGATAATCCCGAAACATCGATTACATGCTCTTGGTCTATCACAAACTTTACCCGCTCTCGTCGGGTGTAAATTGAGAGCGCCGAAAACCGACGACACTGGCGACGATTTTGGAAGCAAAAAAGAGTTTGCCAATCATGAGCAAGAACGCTCAACTCTCGAATCGGCGACGCAGGTTCGCGGGCGTCCCCAGCTCGCATTCGGGTTCACCCGGTTCAGGGCATTATTAGGGACAGAATTGCTTCTTGAATCGTAGTAGGCAGTCGGCTCCAGCGTTCCATAATTTGCTGTAAATCGGCGTCAATCAAGGACCCGGAGCGACAATTGACGCTTCGAGCATGCAGCGCCAATGCAGCGCGATAGCCTTGGCAGAAGTCACAATCGCAAGAGTCGTCAACGCTTACGTCACGATTGACACCCGGTTCGAATCCCATGTCCTCCGCTTGAAAGAATCTGAAATCCGTAAGGCGTTGCCAGTCAATGCCTTGCGGATTTCGCGTTTCGGGACGAACCGTGTTTGTCCCTGTTTTGTCCCGGTCGCTTGTCGCGCATGTGACGACGTCGCTTAGCTTCACGAGCGGAGAACATTTGTCCCACCCGGATGCGTATTGTTGGTCCACGGACCGGCCGCCCCACGGAACCTCCGTGGGACGGCCCGTCGCAATGGCCGATAGGCTCAGGCAAATCAACCCGATGACTGCGTTCATCGACAGCCTCCTTATTCGCCGGCGTCGGCCGCCGGCCTGCCTTCCCCGAAGGGGATGTTGCTCATGAACTGTTGCGACGCTTCGTCACTCAGATGGTAGTAGACCGATTGTACTGTTCGACGATCCGTAGCGTGGCCAAGCCAGAGATCGACGGCCCGCTCCGGCACGCCGGAATTGACCGCGAAGGTCCGCATAAAATGGCGTAGCGAGTGGATCGTAAACCCGTCTACACGGCCGGTCGGAATCTTCAACTTCTTGAGCATCTTCAAAAAGAACTCGTTGAGATGCTTCGGGTTGATGTGGTGTGCGCCGTCCGGGTACCGCTTGCTTGGCTCCGCTGTGAAAAAGTAGCCGGACTTTGGCTTGCGATACCGACTCAGAACCGCATGGAGTCGCGGATGAATCGGGACTTTGCGTGAGCGTCCGGTCTTCGTTTCTTTGCCTTCGCGCGACACGATCTTTATCCAGCCGTTGACCAAGTCGACGTCTTCGACCAGCAGCCGTTCCACTTCGCCCGATCGCGCGCCGGTAAAAGCGAGGACCGAGAGAATCGGAACGAGTCGCTCGGAAGCCGCCGCCAATATCTGATTCACCCGTTCCAATGAAAGGACGTCGCGGTCCTTCGGCGGTGGGGCTGTGAACGTCAATTCATGGAGCGGGTTTTCCGTGACGTGCTTGCGCGCCTTGGCCCAGGCGAGCACCTTGCTGAAGGGGCCGAACACCTTGTCCGACCATGAGCCCAGGCCCAGGCGCTCGTGGTTGAGCTGGGAGGTGACCAGTTTCCAGCCGCCGTGCAGCTGGCCCACCAGGCGGTTGGCGGGTACCTGTACGTTGTCGTAATAGGTGGCGGCGGTGAAGTTGCCCACGGTCTCGATCAGCGTGTGCGAGAAGCCTGCCGCGCTGGTGTCGGCAATCATG
>JAFLCO010000523.1 GCA_017303535.1 Planctomycetota bacterium | reverse complement strand
AGAAGTTTGTTGATGAGCCGCTCGAACGACTCTGCGATCTCCGCGCGGGCCTTATCGTCCAACTCCGGCAGCTTGTTGAACAGCCGGCGCAGTTCGTCTTCCTTCGGCGTTTGCCAGCCCTGCTTGAGCCGTTTGATGATCGGCGCCGTGGCCCGATGATGCAGATCGGCCATGAACCGCGACGTTTCGGCTTCGACGATCCCCAGCGCCGCGGGCAGCTCCCGATCGCGATCGGCCCGATTCCGCCGGCAGGCTTCCTGGAGATCATCGATGGAATACAGATACACGCCGGTGCAATCGCCGATCGCCGGATCGAAATCCCGCGGCACCGCGAGGTCGAGAATGAAGAGATCTCGCTGAAACCGCTCGGGCTCGATCCGCTGAAAGTCGGCCAACGTCACGATCGGCTCCGTCGCGCCCGTGGTTGTAATCACCAGATCGGCGTCGACCAGCAACTGCGGCAGGAACTCCCACTGCTCGGCGCGGCCGCCGAACATCTCGGCCAGCGCCACGGCCCGGTCGTAGCTGCGGTTGACGACGACGATATCTCGCGCCCCCTCGGCCTTGAGATACGTGAGCGTTTCCTCACCCATCTCGCCTGCGCCGATCAGAAGGATACGTTTGTCGTCGAACTGCTCGAAGATATTCTTCGCGAAGTCGCTAACGGCCACGCTCGGGATGCTGACCCGCTTTTCGTTGATCGACGTTTCCGTGGCGACGCGTTTCGCGACCTTCAGCGCCGCCTGAAACGCCTGATTCGTGAGCGGGCCGACGGACGATTGCTTCGTCGCCAGTTCATAGGCCTGCTTGACCTGCGCGAGGATTTGAGCTTCGCCGAGGACCATGCTGTCGAGACTTGCTGCGACTGTGAATAGGTGCCGCACCGCGTCCTCGCCGGAACGCTCGAACAGGTCGTCGAAGACGTCGATCGGCGCCAGTCCGTGAAATTCGGCGAAGAACGCTACGACGTCTTGATGCGACGGCACGGCTTCGTCTTCTTCGGACGCCGTATAAAGCTCGATGCGGTTGCACGTGCTAAGCAGCACCGCCTCGGTCGCCGGCCACCGCTCGCGCAGCTTCTGCAAAGCCTCGGCCGCTTGCGCCGGGCTGAATGCAATACGACCGCGCGTTTCCGTGGAAGCATTGTGGTGGCTGCACCCGACCATTTGAAGCTTCATGTGCGGCCTCCATGAGGAGGCCGCAGCTTGGAGCCTAGAGCCAAGAGCTGAGAGCTATTGCATCGGAAGGTTTTACTTGCTCCAAGCTCCGAGCTGTTAGCTCCCGGCTCTTTCCTCGGTGCTCCATGCGCGCTCGGCAGCAAGTGTCCGAGGCCCAGCGAGAGCAGCACCACCACGGCCGTGGCAATCGTGATGTAGGCCGTCTTGCGACCTTGTCGGGCCGGCTTGTAGAGCGAGAGGAACGTTGTCGCAGCCGTTTGCCAAGCGACGACCACGGCGAAGCGCAGCACCGTCGGATCGCTCCAGGCAAACTGGCCGTTGACCATGTTCAGGATCACGCCGGTCAGAAGCCCGAGAGTCAACAATACGAACGACGCATAAACGCTACGCACGCCCGTCCGCTCGAGCCATTCCAAGCTCGGCAACTTCAAGCCTTGCTGCGGCGGAATTTTGCGCTTCAAACGCGAGGCCTGCACGAGGTCCATGACGCCGACGACGAAACCGACCAGCACGCTGACGAAGCCGAGCGCAAGACAAGTCAGATGCGTGCGCACCCAAAAGTTCGAGGCGACTTCGCGGGCCAGCGGTTGCCTGCCGCCGAAATAGTAGCCGGCCGCCACGAGCCCCAGCACCAGAGGCAGGATAAAGATGCCGACGGCCGTGCGGCGCTGATTCGGATCGAGCTGTTGCCGGGCCGTCCACCCGAGATACACGGCCGCCAAAGCCCAGGCGGCGATCAGATACCAGTCGAATTCGCTGGAGAGCGGCGTGCCGATCGTCTCCGTCGCCCGCTTTCCGAGATAGATCGTATGCGCCAACACGCCTGCGGCCGCGAAGCCGAGCATGAGCACGCCGCGCAAGCTGCTGCGAAACCACATCCGCGTGATTTCGAGAACCAAAGCGACCGCATAGCTCGCGGTAAAGCAAGTAAGAGAAATGCCGGCGAGCATGAACCGAGTGGGGAGTGGGGAGTGATGAGTGGGGAACAAAACGGCGGAGCGCACGAGCGGACTTCCCACTCCCCACTCCCCATTCCCCACTATTCTTTCGCGTCTTCTTCCAGTCCGTAATCTTTCAGCTTTTTGTGCAGCGTGTTGCGGTTGATCCCGAGTCGGGCCGCCGCTTTGATCTGCACGTTGTCGCAGGCGCCGAGCACCTGCACGATGAGTTCCTTCTCCACGCGGTCGACGATCTTCGCATGCAGGTCGGCTTCATTAGGCGAAGCGGTCGTCAGCCCGAGTTGCACCAGTTCCGACGTGAGCGTTTCCAAATCGGTGCCGCGAAAGCGAGGGCCGCGGCCTTTGGCGGTCCCGCCGCTTTGCACGTTGTCCGGCAGCAGATCGAGCGTCAGTTCGTCGCCCGGCGCCATCACGACGGCCCGTTCGATGTAGTTTTGCAGCTCGCGAACATTGCCCGGCCAATGGTGGTCCTGCAGGGCCTGCATCGCCTTGGCGTCGATATGCACGACGTATCGGTCGTTACGTTCATTGTACATATTGAGGAAATACCCTACGAGTTCGGGGATATCCTCACGACGTTCCCGCAACGGCGGCAACGGGATCGGCACGACGTTGAGCCGATAATAAAGGTCTTCGCGAAACCGTTCGGCTTCAACTTCTTCGGCAAGGTCGCGATTACTGGCGGCGATCACGCGTACGTCGACACGGATCGTCGCCGTGTCGCCCACGCGCTCAAACTCGCGCTCTTGCAACACGCGGAGCAGCTTTACTTGCAGCTTCGGCGTCGTGGAATTGATTTCGTCGAGGAACACGGTTCCGGTATGCGCGGCTTCGAAACGGCCCGTGCGGTTGTCGATCGCACCGGTAAACGAACCGCGGACGTGGCCGAAAAGTTCGCTCTCCAGCAAGCTCTCGGACAGCGCGCCGCAGTTTACTCGCACAAACGGCCCGCTGCCGCGCGGGCTCAACGTATGCACGGCTTTGGCGATAAGCTCTTTGCCGGTGCCGGTTTCGCCGAGCAACAGCACGCTCGCGTTCGACTCCGCAACCTTGCGAGTGAGTTGGTAGACCTTCTCCATAGCCGGACCGGAACCGATCAGGCCCGGGATCGGCGGCCCGCGCTGTTCGCGAG
>JAFLCO010000522.1 GCA_017303535.1 Planctomycetota bacterium | reverse complement strand
CGAGCGCAAGGCGATCGATCTGATTTTGGCGCAAGCTAAGTTCAAAGATACGCCGTACGCCCTGGAAGTGCCGACGACGGAAGCCGTCGACGTCGCATTGGCGGGTGGTTCGGCGCAGTCGGATATTCCCGAAGTTACCGCTTCGGGCGAAGCGACCTAGCTTGCATCGGTCGCGCGAAGTTTTACGGGGCGTCGGTCGAATAACCTTCGGCCGACGCCCTATTTCTTGCGCCTGTCGCGTCCGCCGCAATCCTGACGGCGACGCGCGGGACACTTAGGTCGTCGTGCGGCTCTTGCCCGGCCTCTTACGATGGAAGTGCCGGCCAAATCTCGCCTTTTCCGGGGGCGGGAAGTCGCATAAGCTTGGCGTTTTGCGAAGCCGACGAAAAGCCTGCCGACGATACGACCGCTGACAAAAAGCTACAGACGGACCGTACGCCGAGAATCGAAGACAAAGGACTCTCCATGCGCAACAACTTCGTACCGAACCCGTTCGACGCCGACCCTTGGAACAGCGGTCCTGGGAACGGCGGGGGCCGTCGCGGTCCGGTCGATCCGCAAGCCAGCGCCGGCTACCAACGCCAGCGCCAACTCACGCTCGGCGACCTGCTGCTCGAAAATCGCATCATCTTCCTGCAGGGGGAGATTTACGACGGCAACGCGAACGAAATCGTGATGAAGCTGCTCTACCTGCAGAGCGAAAACCGCCGCAAAGACATCCACTTCTACATCAACTCGCCCGGCGGCAGCGTCACGGCGACGATGGCGATGTATGACACGATGCAGATGCTCTCCTGCCCGGTGGCGACGTACTGCGTCGGTCTAGCGGCCTCGGGCGGGGCCGTGCTTTTGGCCGGTGGGCAAAAGGGCAAACGTTACGCCTTGCCGCACGCCAAGATGATGATCCATCAACCGGCCGGACAAGTCGGCGGCCAAGTGACCGACATCGAAATCCAAGCCAACGAAATCATCAAAACGCGCGAAGACCTCAACAAGGTGCTCGCGCATCACACGGGCCAACCGGTCGAAAAGATCGCCCGCGACGTCGATCGCGATTTCTATCTCAACGCCGAAGAGGCGAAGGCTTACGGTCTCGTGGATGAAGTGTTGTTGAAACCGCCGGTGGACCCGGAAGCGGACGACCAAGACTAGCTTGCCGGCCGGTTTGGTCGGCACGATTCGCCGCAGCGGTTTCAGAACCCGCGGCGAGACCAACTGTTCGGCTTTTTCGACTACAGCACTTTACGACAACGCACAACACACACGCGGCCCGCCGCCGCAGGAGCTTTCCGAGATGCCGCTGATTCCTTACGTCATTGAGAAGAGCGGTCGTGAAGAACGGGCGATGGACATCTACAGTCGCCTGCTCAAAGACCGCATCGTGTTTTTGGGAACGCAGGTGAACGACGAAGTCGCCAACGCGATCGTCGCGCAGTTGCTGTTTTTGCAGTCGGACGATCCCAAGGCCGACATCCATCTCTACATCAATTCGCCCGGCGGCAGCGTAACGGCCGGTTTGGCGATTTACGATACGATGCAGTTCGTCACGTGCGACGTGGCGACCTACTGCATCGGTCAGTGCGCTTCGATGGGCGCCGTCCTATTGGCGGCAGGTGCGGCCGGCAAGCGGCACGCGTTGCCGAACGCTCGTATCATGATCCACCAGCCGCTGGCCGGCATGGAAGGCACGGCCGAGGAAATCCTGATTCACGTGAAGGAATTCCGGAAGATCAAGGAAAAGCTCAACAACATCTTGCTGAAGCACACCGGCCACTCGGTCGAGAAGATTCAGCAAGACACCGAGCGTGACAACTTCATGTCGGCCGAAGAAGCCTTGGGCTACAAGTTGATCGACAAGGTGATCGATCACATGACGCCCCGCCCGGCGACAGAATCGCAAAGCTAACGCGGACATCGCCGATTAAGCCATCAAAAAGCGAAGCCCTCGATGATGAGTCGAGGGCTTTGTCGTTCTTCGCTTACGAGACCGGGGCCTCACCGCATCATTTCGCGGAAACCTTGGGCGATCTCTTCCGACTTCGAATAGATCAGCCAGCCCATGCGGCCAAAGATCGCCAAAGCCGTGAGCAGTACGCCGAGGCCCCAGGCGCTCGGCGCCGTTTCCACGGATTCACGGAGCCGGGACTTCAGGGCTTTCTCCAAGTGTCGCCAGCCGGAATAGCTTTGCGGCGCGGCAGTGGCGACGAGAGTCACGTTCCGTACCGAGGCATGTTCTTCGAGGTAGCACTCGATGTGAAGCTTCGGCAGCGAGACGCTGTTGCCGGCCCAGCGAGCCGCGGGATCAAGTTCGTCGATCGCGTCGGCCAGAGCCGGACGCAATTGATCGATCGAGACGTTGTAAACGACGATCCGCGGCGCCGTGAGTAGCACGGCCAACGTCAACACGAGGCAGTACAACACGGCCGCGAATGCCCAAACGTAGCCGCTGGGCTGCACCGGTAGACTAGGCAGCAGGAGTTCAAACGGCCCGACTAACAGCAGCCCGGAAACCCCGAGCCCCAGCGCCGCGAGATCACGAGCCCCCGAGACCACGACCGGCCGGCGCATGAAATTCGTGAGCGCGATGGCGACCATGTAGGTTGCCAACGGTGCCAGCGCCACGCACAGCCGAAAGGGTTCCATCAAGGCCCGATGATTGGACGATCGAATTATAAGCGGCGAGCCTAAGACACGCTCTTTTGGCGGGTCACTCTACGGCAGCCGACTTCAGTGTAAGGGTGAGGGTTCCGCGCGGTCAATCGGCCGAAGCTTCGCGAAACGTGGCGGATTTGAGGCGTCTAGAGTCCGCCGCGAAACGTCGTTTGCTCTTCGGGCGACTTATGAAAGGCCTTGAGCTGCGATTTGGCTTGCGCGATGTCGGCCTGATTTTGTCGCCTCCGCTCGCTCCAGTGCAATCGCACGGAAAACAAATCCGCGGCGGCTAACCACAAGAGCCAGAGCGTGGCCACCAGCGCCCCGAGCCATGCCGACAGAAACACAAGCGGCCGTTCACGCGGAGTCGCCCAGCCGCCGACGGCCATCAACAGGCCCAAAAGGCATATCACGATCGCGATGCGTAGCCGTCGACTTGTTCGACGACGGAGGAATTCGGCGTCTTCCTCGGGAGTTGCCGCCAGAGATCGGGCTACGATCCTTTCGCGCCAGAAGAGGCCGATGCCGAACAGCACGAGCAATCCGGCAAGTATCAGTGCCGCCGCCATAGAGGTCGTCGCCGGAGAGAAAACGCGAAAATCAGACGATATATGTTTTGACTATTTGAGCA
>JAFLCO010000521.1 GCA_017303535.1 Planctomycetota bacterium | reverse complement strand
CGTTCTCGCGGCACAACGCGAACTACGCCCCGACTTGCCGGTGACTTTTCTCGTCGCCGCGGATCCCTATCGTTCGCATTCGGCGACGATTCGCGAAGTGCATCTGGCCGCCGATGTAAAGGATGAAGAAGAAGGCAACGTCGTCCTGGTTAAGGCGGCGCTGGACGAGCGAGAACGTCCCGCCTTGACGGTCGGCGGCGACGTGCGCACCAAGATTTATTGCGGACGAGAATCTCTGGGTTATGTCTGGTTCCATGATGTCTATGAATTCTTGCAAACACACGTTTTGTTTCGCCTTTAGTCTCTGGTGTTGGCTGGGGGACGCCGCGCACGTGGGGCGCGCCGCGGCGCCCGCTTCGTCATCGGACGTCATCCGTCTGACAGGATGTATCGTATCACTTATCGACGACGTGACTCTGGCCGCGCAAGAAGATGGTCTCTTACAAGAACTCGCCGCGCAAGAAGGAACCAGCGTCGCCGCCCGAGACGTCGTCGCGAAGTTTGACGATCGACAGGCGGACGTGCAACTGAAGATCGCCAAAGCCCAGTTGGCGGTCGCCGAACAAAAGTGCGCCAACGACGTCGACGTCCGCTTGGCGGAAGCGGAAGCCGCGGTGAAAAAGTTCGAGCATGACAATGCGCTGGCGGCCAATGCTCGGGTCGCCGACGTGGTCGGACAAGTGGAGATCAAGCGCCTGCTCTTAGGTTTCCGGGAAGCGGAACTTAAGGCCGAAAAGGCGCGACGCGATCTCGACGTGCTGGCGGGGGAGCGACAAGTCCGTGACCTGGAAACAGACGCCGCACAACTTGGACTCGACAAACGCACGGTCCGTTCCCCGATCGACGGCGTCGTCGTGCAACGTTTTGTGGATCAAGGGGAATGGTTAAAAACCGGCGAGCCGATCTGCCGGATCGTCCGCTTGGACACCCTCTGGGTCGAAGGACTGCTTGAAGCGGCCGTTTATCGAACGGATCAAGTGGAGGGTCGTGCCGTAGATGTCGAAGTGGCCCTGGCGGGAAAGCGCCGCGAGCAACTGCGCGGCGACATCGTGTTCGTCGATCCGCAAATCGACGGCAATGGTCGGTTTCGCGTTCGCGCCAAAGTGGCCAATCGCAGGCAAGGAGGGCACTGGGTGCTGCTCCCCGGGCATCTGGCCGAAATGATCGTCCGTTCACTTCAAGGTTCCTAGTAACGGAGCGCTTGAGTGACGCTTACTAACGTACTTGCGCGATTTCGCGGTAGTTTCGACCCGGCGGCGCGAACGATCGAGCGCATCAACGCCTGGGAATCGACTCTCGAAGCGCTTTCCGACGCCGAGCTCCGCGAGCGAAGTCTCTCGCTGAAGTTCCGGGCACGTAGCGGAACCAATGCAGCCGCGTTGATTCCTGAAGCTTATGCCGTGATCCGCGAAGCTTGCCGACGAACGCTGGGCATGCGGCACTATGATACGCAATTACGCGGAGGCGTGGCTCTGGCGCGCAATTGCCTGGCGGAAATTCAGACCGGCGAAGGGAAGACGCTGACGGCCGCGTTGCCCCTCTATCTCCACGCATTGGCCGGCAAAGGTGCTCAGTTAGCGACCGTTAACGACTATCTGGCCGAGCGCGACTGCGGACTCTTGCGCCGGCCGCTGGAGAGCCTGGGCCTGAGCGTCGGCCTGATCCTGACCTCGACGGATCCGGAACTCAGGCGACGGGCTTACCGTTGTGACATTACCTACGGCACGGGAAAAGAATTCGGCTTCGATTTTCTGAAGGATCGACTGGCGATGCGGGCCGCCGACGAGCAAGGTGCGGCCCTCACCGCCTCGACGGATCGTCTACTACAGCGACCGCCGCACTTCGCCTTGGTCGATGAGGCGGACTGCGTACTCATTGACGATGCGGTCACTCCGCTGATCATCGGGGCTGGGCACGGCGTCGCCGCTCAAACGCGGGCCGACGTGTTTCGCTGGGCGGCGACGGCGGTGGACGAATTCGAGGAGGACCGACATTTCGTTGCGGATGAACAAGACCGGCGCGACGTGGTATTGACCGCAGAAGGCTGTCAGCATGCCCGTCTGCTGGAAAAGCCCGATTGCGTCGATTTGCTGGGCGTGACGGAACTTTACGAGTTCATTGAGCGGGCGATTCGCGTCGCCCGTGAATTCCATCGGGACGTTCACTATATCGTCTCCGACAACGAGATCGTGATTATCGACGAGTTCACCGGACGAGCGGCGGAAGGACGCCGTTGGCAGGCCGGAATCCACGAGGCGCTGGAGGCCAAAGAAGGGTTAGAGATTCGGGTCAACGAAGGGCATGCGGCTCGCGTGACGGTGCAGCATTTCTTCCTACGCTTTCCACACTTGGCGGGAATGACGGGGACCATCGCCTCGTCGCGCCGTGAAGTCCGTGTGATTTATAAGCTTCGAACTGTGGTGATCCCGACGCATCGTCCTACGGCCCGCAAACTGCTTCCGACGCGAATCTTCGCCACGGCGAGGGACAAGTGGCAGGCGATCGTCGATGAGGTTCGCGACGTCGTCGCCGGCGGTCGGCCGGTCTTAATTGGGACCAAATCAATCGATAAATCGGAAACGCTTTCCGATCATTTGCGCCGGGCTGGCATAGCTCACGAGGTTCTAAACGCTCGGCACGTCGCCCGCGAAGCGGCCATCGTCGCCGAGGCGGGACACCAGGGACGAGTGACCGTCGCGACGAACATGGCCGGCCGCGGTACGGACATCAAACTCCCTGACGAGGTATTAAGCGCCGGCGGGCTGCATGTGATCGCGACCGAGTTCCATGACGCACGACGGATTGATCGGCAACTCGTCGGTCGCTGCGGTCGCCAAGGCGATCCCGGTTCGTTTCGGCAATACCTGGCGTTGGACGACGAGATCTTCAAGAACGCGTACTCTCCTCGCGTTGCCGCACGAATCGCCGCGCGCGGCGCGAGATATTCCGGCCGTCTGGACCGTTGCCTGCCGTGGTTCCGCCGGGCGCAACGCAAAGTCGAACTTCGCATGATGCGGGGGCGCAAAGGGATGCTGCATCGCGAGCACGAGCGAAAGAAAACGTACGATCGCATCGGCTTCGACTACTATCTCGATTGCCCCGAGTAGACGTATGCCGCTTTTAGCGCCTCCCGATACCGATCCATTTTCCTCCGGGGCTTCGACCGGCAGGCCGCTGTTGGTCCGCCGCCGCCAAGACCTTGTCGTCGTCGCGCAGAACGACGGCGGCGGGGACTACTACGTTTTAAAGAACCCGGTCGATTTGCAATATCATCGCCTCCTGGCGGAGGAATACTTCATTTGGGAGTCGCTTG
>JAFLCO010000520.1:2503-3352 GCA_017303535.1 Planctomycetota bacterium | reverse complement strand
GCTTCGAGAGCGACGGCCCGCTCCAGCAAGGCCTTCTCGTCGTGATCTTGAAAAGCTACGACGGCCGTTACCTGCGGTCGGCCGGCCGTGAGCGTACCGGTCTTGTCGAATGCGATTGCTCGTAATCGTGCGGGCGCTTCGACGTACGGACCACCTTTGATCAGGATGCCGCGCCGCGTCGCTCCCGCCAGGGCCGCAACGATGCTGACCGGTGTCGAAATGACCAAGGCGCACGGACAGGCAATGACGAGCAACACGAGCCCGCGATAGAGCCAACTCTGGTAGTCGCCCGTGAGAACGCCGCCGATCAAAAAGATCGCGGGTGCCGCCAGCATCACGATCGGCGTGTAGTAACGAGCAAAGGAGTCGACCCATTGTTCGGAAGGAGCCCGTCGCGATTGGGCTTCTCCGACCAAGCGGATGATGTTGGCGACGGCGGTTTGATCGGCGAGTTTGGTGCTTTCAACCTCGAGCGCCGATCCGCCATTGACGGTTCCGGCAAAAACGTCGTCACCGACGCCTTTCGGCACCGGCACGCTTTCGCCGGTCAGCGGCGATTGATCGACCTCGCTGGTGCCGGTGACGACGCGACCGTCGAGAGGAATGCGGTCACCGGGTCGTACGAGGAATTTCGTCCCGACGACGACCTCGGCGGCCAGATCCTCTTTCGTTCCTTCCGCGGTTATTACCGCAACCTTCGGCGGCGTGAGATTCATCAGGGCGGCCACGGCTCGACGTGCTCGTCCGACGCTCCACGATTCAAGCGCGAGTGAAAGCGTAAAGAGAAACGCGACCATCGCCGCTTCGAGCCAGTCGCCGAGATACACGGCTCCGGCGACAGCGACGACC
>JAFLCO010000520.1:0-2493 GCA_017303535.1 Planctomycetota bacterium | reverse complement strand
AAATTCATGTCCGGCCGAATTCGGCGCAACGCTGCCCAGGCTTTCGGGAGAAACGTCCAGACGCCTGCAAGAATCGCCACGCCGTAAAGCAATTTTGAGACGAGCGGGACGACGTCGATCGCTCGGTCGGTCTCGCGAAAGACGTCCGCCATGTTTTCCGCGGCCAAGCCTTGAGCGACGAAGCCGAACAACGTCATAACGCCGCTTGATGCGGCGAGCCGCATGACGCGTCGGCGATGTCGATCGACGTCGTCTCCGGCCGCGGGTTTTCCTTCGGTAATCGGCGTCGCCTTCATGCCCGTCTTCGCTACGGCGGCGATGATGGCATCAACGCCGACCTTTGCAGCGACCGACTCCGGAACGCTCATGCGACCGTTGAGCACGTCGAACGAAAGCTGCTCGGCGCCGCCGACAAGCGGTCCTACATCACGCTTGAGGATCGTCGCTTCTTCGGCGCAATCCATACCGTCGATTCGAAAGGCTTGCTGCTTGGGCATTGCTAGATGGTTAGTTCAGAGGGCGGCTGAAGTATTCGGCCTGATCAATGACCATTCGGATCGGTCGCACCGACAACTTGTCGACGGCGTCCCAGAGTTCCTGAGGGTCGGCGGCCGCGGTGGTCCGCACGGCGATGGTCGTCCGGGTACCGTTGCCGACGTGTCGAATCCGAGAAGCGGACAATTTCGCCGACAACGAATCGACGACGGCGCATTGTTCCGCCGTACAGCACGCCCCTTCGACCACGAAGACGACTTCGTGATCGTCGCCTCTCGCGATCGTCGTCAAGCTCATCACAACGACGGCCAAGACCAAAAACGCCGCCAAGGGATAGTCTCGAAACTGATAGGGTCGAGGCATAGTGTTCTCGGATGGAATTGAGTGGAAGCAGGAACAGCTTTTCTTAGCCCGTGATTCGAAACGCGGAATCCTTTCGGAGCGGTCGCCATGCGAATAGAGCCAGCACGAGGCTCACGACCGCGGCGAAGCCGGCAGCCGCGATATTGAGCGTCGGCGTCGTGGCAATACCGAAGGCGGACACCGTCATGTCGGAGTACCAGAAATAACCGTGAGCGAGCGCATGGAACGCTTCGAAGCCGGCAGCAAACTTGGCGATCTCTCGAAGACGCGACATGAGCGGGTCTCAATTAGATAAGACTAGGGAAACTGTTCCATTTGCAACAGGCCTGCCACCGCAGCCCCCGACGTCCAGCGAGTCTCTTGGGCGTCGATATAGCCGAGATCGGCTTCGATCAGCGTGCGCTGAGCTTGGAGCAACCGCAGAAAGTCCGTTTGGCCTTGTTCGAAAAGTTTCGTATTCAAGCGAAACACTTCTCGCGCCTTCGGCAAGATTCGCGCGTCGTAGACCGCGACACGCTCGGAAGCGGCCATGTAGAGCCCCAAGGTTTCGGCCGTCTGTTGCGACAGATCATTCTCGACGCGCGAGAGCCCGGCGGTCGCCCGAGCAACTTCGGCCCGCGCCGCGCGAATTCCGCCCTGATTGCGATTCCATAAGGGCAACGACATCATGAACTGTCCGTAGCCCTGGTCGTTGCGCGGACCTTCGACGGAGTATTGATAGCCGGCCTGAACGTTGAAATTCGGCCACGGCTCGGCCATCGCACGACGTAACTGGGTTTGCGTTTTCTGAATCTCGACGGCCGCGATTGCGGCAACGGCGTTCGTGTCGACGACGCCTAACCGGACGGCCTCCAAATCGTAGCGAGGCAGCTCGACCGTGAGGTCGAATCGCAAGATTCCGACCTCCAGATCCGCGAGTCCGACGACGGCGGCGAGTTGCTTCCGCGAGGCGGCAAGGGTCGCCAAACTCGCTTCGTAGGCGAGTTGCGAACGATCGAGTTCGATGTCGAGAAGCATCGCGTCCGCCGTATTCGTCTCACCGGCTTCTTTGAGCCGTTGACCGACATCACGGCTGGTCGTCGCAATTCGCGCCAGTTCTTGAAGCACCTCCGAGCGGCGTTGGGCCGTCGCAGTCACGTAAAACTGCCGCCGTACGTTCGTCAGCACTTCATAGCGGGCACGGGTGAAGTCGAGCTGCGCTTGCTCGACGGCGCGGAACGCCGCGGCTTGACTTAGCCGCAGCTTTCCGGCGGTGATGAAATCCTGACCGAGCACCCAGTTGTACTGACTTGCGCTGCCGGCCCATTGGGGCGAGCTCGTGAGGAACGTCGGATTAGGGGGTAATCCGGCTTGTACGGCGTTGCCCTGAGCAACGCGCACTTTCGCCGCGGCTTCATGCAGTGCCGGATTGTGCGCCTGCGCGAGAGCCAACAGTTCTTCCAGAGTCGTTCCAACCGTCCCCTCCGGCGGATTGACGGGCACGGCAGGAACGCCGGCAAGCGTTTCCGCGGCGATCGCCTGCGGAGCGGCAATCACCTCGCCATTCGGCGGCGCGACCTCGGCGATGGGCGCCGAGGCAAAAGTCACCGTCGATTGTTGCGCGACGGCGTGACCCCCGTGCGCCCAGACGCCGAC
>JAFLCO010000052.1 GCA_017303535.1 Planctomycetota bacterium | reverse complement strand
AGCAGCTTGAATCGGGCGAACTGGCCCTGGAAAAGTCGTTGAAGGAGTTCGAACGTGGCGTGCGTCTCAGCCGTGAATGCCAGCTGGCCCTGAAGGACGCGGAGCAGCGCGTGCAGCTGCTGATGGGCGCGGAACTGAAGGATTTCGTCAGCCCGGACGAAGAACCCGAGGCCGACTGATACAGCCGCAGCCCGGCATCAGGCCGGATCGGCGCGGTTGTTGGCGCCCTGCAGGCGGCGGATCAGGGTGCGCAGGAACACCTTGTTGAAGCGCAGCTGGCACTCGGTGGAAACCTGCTCGAGTATGGTCGAACTCACCGACAGCACGGTCACGGCATCCTGCGCACGGAAGCTCGAGATGCTGCGGGCACCGGACACGTAGCCGGTCTCGCCAAAGCAGTCGCCGCTGTTCAGCATGCCCAGTCCACGCCCGTTGCTTTCGACGGACACGCGGCCCGTCACGATCACGTAAAAGCGGTCATCGGCCGTGCCCTCGCGGATGATCTCGTCACCCGCCATGTACTCGCGCCACTCGCTCGCGCGCAGCAGGTCGTGG
This sequence comes from Planctomycetota bacterium, assembly GCA_017303535.1. Taxonomy (GTDB): domain Bacteria; phylum Planctomycetota; class Planctomycetia; order Pirellulales; family PNKZ01; genus PNKZ01. Next base: position 24,589 of record JAFLCO010000052.1, on the reverse strand, counting down.
ATTTCGGCCTGCGAGAAATCATGGAAGAAGGACAGGCGCCGGAGCGTGTCGAAATGCTCGTGACGGTCGATGCCGTCCCACTGTGCCTTGAGCTGCTGGTAGACCCGCGTCAGCCGGGCGCCAAACTCGCCGCCGTTGGCATAGCGTTTCGCCGGATCCTTCTGCAGCAAGTGCAGAACAAGATCATTGAGCGCCCGTGGAACCGTGGGAACGACACGCACCAGCGGTTCCGGTTCGGCGAACCGCTGCATTTGCAGCATGTCGACGAAGTTTCGCGCCCGAAACGGCGGCCGTCCGGCGAGCAGCGCGTACAACACGCCGCCCAGGCTGTAGAGGTCCGTGCGACTGGTCACAGGCCGTCCGTCGGCTTGCTCGGGCGACATATACTCCGCAGTGCCGATCACACCGCCGTCGGCCGTCAGCCCCGAGTTGCCGAAGGTCTTAGCGATGCCGAAGTCGGAAAGCTTGACGAGTCCGTCGCGCGAGAGCAGTAAGTTGGCCGGCTTGATGTCGCGATGAATGACGCCGTGATCGTGGGCATGCTTCAAGGCTCGGCAAACTTGCACGCCGATCCGCGTCGCTTCCTGCCACAACAGCGGCTGCCCCCGGTCAATCAACTCCTGAAGGTTCAGGCCGTCGATCAACTCCATGACATAGTAGCGGCAGTCCTGCTCTTCGCCGTAGCCGAGAATGCGGACAATGTTCGGATGGCTGAGCATCCGCAAGCTGTCGATCTCGGCGGCGAACCGTTCGGAGAGCCCGTCGTCGCGGCCGTCGGTCGGCAGCACTTTCACGGCCGTTCGTTCGCCGGTCACATCGGTGACCGCCGAATAGACGATCCCCATCCCGCCGCGGCCGATCCGCCGCTCAATCCGATACGGGCCTAAGCGTTCCCACTGCATGGCAAGAGATCGGCGAAATGGTGAGGCGACGACTCGTAATTCATCGTACCGCCGGGCCGGCGGCGTTGCCAACCAGTTCGACTATGCCAGTGCTTGCCGCATTTGCGCAACGACCGCGGAAACGTCTTCTGCATGTTGGACTGCGCCACTTACGGCCACGCGTGATAGTCCCGCAGCTCGAACTTGCGGCAGGTTCTCGGCGGTAATTCCCCCGATGGCGAATGCAGGCAGTGAAATCTCACGCGAGACGGCGTGTACAAAATCGAGCCCTGGGAATTCGGCAAACTGCTTAGTGCCGCTGGGGAACGTGGGGCCGACGCCGATGTAATCCGCTCCGTCCGCAACGGCCCGCCGCGCCTGATCGATGCTGTGTGTCGAAACCCCGACCAATCGCTCGCCGCCGACGATCGCGCGAGCCTCAGCTACCGTAAGTTCGTCTTGCCCCACATGCACTCCGTCGGCATCGGCCAGCAATGCTAGATCGGGTCGATCGTTCATGATGAAGAGCGTTTGCGAACCGCGCGTCGCTTCACGCAGCAGCTTAGCCCGAGCCAGCAACGTCCGATCATCGAGTTTTTTGTCGCGAAGTTGGACGACATCGACGCCGGCCGCAACAAGATCGAGGACGCGGCGAACCATCGCCCCTTCCGATTCGCCGCCGTCGATCAAGACGTAAAGCCGTGCGGTTTCGAGCCGCGCTCGTAAGTCCGGCGACTTCGGCTGAAACGAAGTAGCGCCAACTCTCGCCGCGAATTGCTTCTGCAGCGTGTAGGAGCGATAGCGCAACTTCTCACAGGCTCGACCCAACGCCGGATCGAGTACCTTGCCGAATTCTTCAAGACTTCGTAGCGATTCTTGCAACCGGCGAAGATTGGCCGCGGCGACGTCCTCGACGTCCGCGCGCTTCCCTTCGGCTTCGGTCGCGATCTCGGTGCCGACGTCGCCGACGGTGTCACGTGCTGCAAGTCGATCTGCGTGCGAAACGGCGCTCAAAGCCGTGGTCAATTCGTGCCGCAGTTCCTTGCACTCTTTGGTCAGCCCGGCGTCGTTGAGCACGAACCGCGCATAATCTTCAACGACGCGCACCGCCTCGCCGGCCCGATTCGCCGCGGCATCGAGAACGCGGAGCAGGCCCATTTGGCAGTCGACCATGGGAGCCGGCTCTTCGTCGTGAATGACGGCCGCCGTGACTTGTTCGGCCAACGGAATCGGCGCGTCGGTCCAGTCGAACGGAATCGGCGAATGGTCGATTCCATAACGGGCGCAAATTTCCGACTCCATCACCGCCGGGTCGATCCCCTGTTCGCGGAGCCATGAGCCAGTCGTATCGTTGGCGGTGGCGAGCCCGAGCAATATGTGCTCCGTTGCGATTTGGCAGGTGCGTGGATTTTCGTCGAGCATTTCCAAGGCCGTGCGCAGGCCGTCCTCGACTCCGCGAGAGAGGAACACTCGTTTATCCAACGACTCTGGATCCCCGCGCCGCTCAAGGCCCGGACGAAATGCCAGCACGGCGGCCTCGTTGATACCCCGATGTTCGAGCAATTTGGCCGCTCGACATTCCGGCTGCTCCAGCAAACCAAGTAAAAGTGCCGGCGGAGCGATATCAGAGCGAAAGTCGGGGTCGTCCCATGCCGCGGCGGCGTGCAGGGCTCGATCGGCGGCGGGCGTGTATTGAAAGCTCATGCTCCAATTCTGACACGACGGCGGAAACTGTCGACTCAACGTCCTAACTCTTTATCCGCCCGTTATTTGCCTTGTCCGCGGCTTGCCGTAGGGCTAGAATCCGCCCAGTTTAACGGTCGACCACGGACAGGTCGGCTTTGGTGGAAGGAGCTTTGCCATGAGCGGATCGGATCGCAGCGGTCGCGCAAGTTCCCGTCTGACATACGGTTGGGCCTGGCCCGGCGTGCCCCAACTCTGGCGTGGCGGCGAATGGCAAGGCTTTGCCTGGGCTGCGGTCTTCGCCCTACTGCTCAATCTACAACTGCTCACTGCCTTTATTTATACCGAACTCCTGCCGACCCCGTTGGTGGCCTTCGGCTGGGTCGCGCTGCTCGGTTTCTGGATCGGCGGGCTGATTTTCAATCGCCGCTGGTCTCGCAGGCAACTCCGCACGGCGGACGCCCGCAAACTGGAAGAAACGCTCTATGAAGAGGCCTTCCACGACTATTTGCAACGCAATTGGATTGCCGCCGAGACCAAATGCCGGGAACTGATCCGACGGCGGCGGGGCGACGTCGATGCGCGACTTTTGCTCGCCACCGTCCTTCGGCACGCCGACCGCTGGGAAGAATCGGCCCGAGAGTTAGATGCCCTGGCCAAGATCGAAGGTTCGGAAAAATGGGCCTTAGAAATGGCCTTGGAGCGTCGGTCCCTAGACGAAGCCCGGCAAAATGCGAACAATTCCGGAATCGATGAGGCGTCCGGCGACGAACCGGGCACGTTGTCGATGTCGGGGCATTCGGCTCGCCAAGCGTCGTCGGACGACGCCGACGCTACAGTCGGCGCAGACCGCGTGATCCGAAAGGCCGCTTAGTGCGTAGTAGTAACAGCAGCTTGCTCATTGCACCGTTGGTGTAAGAGTAGTAGGCGGCAAAGTGTAAATGACGGCGGTGTGACGGAAGAGTCAGTGACTGAAGTCGGCAAAGAGGTAGTGGGACGGTAGAAGTTTCGCGTTAGTACGGCCTACGGAGTTCGAAAATGTACGAACGTTTCACGGATCGCGCGCGCAAGGTGATGCAACTTGCGAATCAGGAAGCGCAGCGATTCAACCATGAATACATCGGTACGGAGCACGTACTGCTCGGCCTCATCAAGGAAGGAAGCGGTGTTGCGGCCAACGTGCTGAAGAATCTCGACGTCGATCTGCGAAAGATCCGTCTGGAAGTTGAGAAGCTCGTCCAAAGCGGACCGGATATGGTCACGATGGGCAAGCTGCCGCAAACGCCCCGCGCGAAGAAGGTCATCGAATACTCTATGGAAGAGGCTCGCAACCTGGGGCACAATTACGTCGGCACCGAGCACATTTTGCTCGGCTTGCTGCGTGAACAAGAAGGCGTGGCCGCGCAGGTTCTGATGAACCTCGGCTTGAAGCTGGAAGAAGTTCGTGAAGAGGTGTTGAACCTCCTCGGTCACGGCATCGAAGGGAGCGAAGGGGGCGAGCGCCAACCTTCCGGCGGTAGCGGCGGCGGTGCGCAAGGCGAAGGTGGTTCGGGCGGCGGGGGAGGCAGCGGCAAGGGCGCCAAAGCGTCCAAGACGCCGGCCCTCGATAGCTTCGGCCGCGACCTCACCGAACTAGCTCGCCAAAGCAAGCTCGATCCGGTCATCGGCCGCGAACGAGAGATCGAGCGGGCCATCCAAGTGCTCTGCCGTCGTACGAAGAACAACCCCGTGCTCTTGGGCGAAGCGGGCGTCGGCAAGACGGCCATCGTCGAAGGGCTCGCGCAACGCGTGGTCGACGGTGAAGTGCCGGAGATCATGACCGACAAGCGGATCGTTGTGCTCGACCTGGCGATGATGGTCGCCGGAACGAAGTACCGCGGCCAGTTCGAAGAACGTATCAAGGCCGTGATGAACGAAGTTCGTCGGGCCAAAAACACGATTCTGTTCATCGACGAATTGCACACCCTCGTCGGCGCCGGTGGTGCGGAAGGGGCGATCGACGCTTCGAACGTGCTCAAACCAGCGCTCGCCCGTGGTGAAATCCAGTGCATCGGCGCGACGACGCTCGACGAGTACCGCAAGTACATCGAGAAAGACGCCGCGCTCGAGCGCCGTTTCCAGAAGATCATGGTCGAACCGTCGAACAAGGCGGAAACGATCGAGATCTTGAAGGGGCTGCGCGATCGGTACGAATCGCACCACCGCGTGCAGATCACCGACGACGCTCTCGAAGCGGCCGTCGATTTTTCGAGTCGGTACATCACCGACCGTTGCTTGCCGGATAAGGCGATCGACGTGATCGACGAAGCGGGGGCTCGCGTCCGGCTCAAGGCCATGACCAAGCCGCCGGATTTGAAGGAAATCGACGAGCAAGTCGAACGTCTGAACAAGGAAAAGGAAGAAGCGGTCGCCAATCAAGACTTTGAGAAGGCGGCGGCTCTGCGCGACCAGGCCGACAAGCTCAAGAAGAAGAAGCAGACCATCCTACGCGACTGGCGCAATACCTCGCGCGAGAGCGACGGCGTGGTCGATAAGGAAGTGATCGCCGAAGTCGTGTCGAAGATGACGGGCGTTCCGCTCACTCGGATGACGACCGAAGACTCCATCCGCCTGATGGCGATGGAAGAAGAACTCCATCGCAAGGTCATCAGCCAAGGCGAGGCCGTGAAGGCCATCAGCAAGGCCGTACGCCGCAGCCGCAGCGGATTGAAAGATCCGAAACGGCCGACCGGTTGCTTCATCTTCGCCGGACCCACGGGCGTCGGTAAGACGCACTTGGCCAAAGCTTTGGCGGAGTACCTCTTTGGCGATGCCGACGCGCTCATTCAGATCGACATGAGCGAGTACATGGAGAAGCACAACGTTAGCCGCTTGATCGGCGCCCCGCCGGGCTACGTCGGCTTCGAAGAAGGCGGCCAGCTCACGGAGAAGATCCGTCGCCGCCCGTACTCGGTCGTGCTGCTCGACGAAATCGAGAAGGCGCACCCGGACGTGTTCAATATGCTGCTGCAGGTGATGGAAGAAGGCCGGTTGACCGACAGCTTCGGTCGGCAGGTGGACTTCCGCAACACCGTGCTCATCATGACCACGAACGCCGGTGCTGAAGCGATTAAGAACGAGAGCAACTTCGGCTTCGAAGCGACCGTTGAAAAAGATGCCTCGTACGACAGTATGAAGCGGCGCGTGATGGACATCATCGAGAAGTTCTTCCGCCCCGAGTTCATTAATCGTTGCGACGACATCATCGTCTTCCGCCACCTGACCGTGGACGATCTCAAGCAAGTGGTCGATCTCGAACTTTCGAAGGTTCGCGAGCGACTGCTGGAGAAGGGCCTCAAGCTCATCCTGACCGACGACGCCAAGAAGTTCGTCATCAAGAAGGGCTCGAATACCGACTTCGGCGCTCGGCCGCTCCGTCGGGCCATCGAAAACTTCGTCGAAGATCCGCTTTCCGAAGAGCTGCTCAAGGGCGAGTTCAACGGCAAGGACACGGTCACCGTCGACGTAAAGGTGGTCGCCGACAAGAAGCAACTCTTCTTCGAAGGCAGCGTCACCGGCGAACCGCCGGTTGCCGCCGCGGCTGCCGGAAGCTCCGAAGGGGAGTCAGCGTCCGAAAGCGAAGCAAGCTAGCAATCGCCGCGATGTAAAGCCCAGGGACCTCCGGTCCCTGGGACCCTGCAGCGACTTGTGATTTCAATATGGGCCGCCGTCGAACAACGCGTTCGACGGCGGCCTTTTGCTTGCGCCCGCAACGCCGGCAAGCGAGCAATCGGTCGAATCGTCAAACTCCGCCTAAGATTCCTAAACCGACCTAGTCGATAAACATGCCGGCGTGTAGACGTACGGTCTCCCCGTGCGCGCCCGCTTAGCGGCTCCCGTCCCAGTTCATTCCGCAGTCCGTCATGTCCAGCGTTCCACATCCGTCGTCATCGGAAACCGAAGAGGCCCCCGGCGGCTTCGTCGGTTCGGTGGCCGATTGGATCGGCGACTTCGGCGACGTCATCGTCGGCTACGTCGCGGCGCTGGGCGACTTCGCGATGTTCGTCGCCTCGACGTTCAACTGGACGTTCACCCGGCTGCCGAAGCGTGAAACTTTGATGCCGAACTTCTACCAAATCGGCGTCTTGAGCCTGCCCGTCATCGCGCTCACCGGCACGTTCATCGGCATGGTTTTGGCCGTGCAGAGCTACGCCCAGTTCCGTGCGCTCCACATCGAAACGCGGCTCGGCGGCGTCATCAATATGTCGCTCGTCCGCGAACTAGGCCCGGTGCTCGCGGCCACGATGCTCGCCGGCCGCGTCGGCGGTTCGATGGCTGCGGAACTTGGCACCATGCGCGTCACCGAGCAGATCGACGCCCTGGCCAGCATGGGGGCCAATCCCATTCACTACCTCGTCGTCCCCCGCTTCCTCGGCTGCCTGATCCTAATTCCCACGCTCACGATCATGGCCGACTTTATGGGTGTCGTCGGCGGTTGGGTCTACAGCGTATTGCTGCTCGACATCGACTCGCACCACTACTGGCACCATTCGCAGGAGATGGTCGGCGCGTTCGACGTCTTCAGCGGCATCTTCAAAAGCTTGTTTTTCGGCGCGGCGATTGCGCTCATTAGCTGCAACCGCGGCTTTCACTGCGCCCCGGGCGCGGAAGGCGTGGGCCGTGCGGCAACCGGCGCCTTCGTGCAATCGTTCGTCATGATTTTGGCGATCGATCTTCTGCTCGGCATCTTTCTCGATTCCGTCTATCTCCTCATTTGGCCCGAAGGGGTTTCGTACCTCTAGTCATGGTCGACGCGCCGCGTAGAACGCCGACGGACGAAAACGACGTGCTCGTGCACGTCGACAACGTCAGCGTGCGCTTCGGCCGCAACTGGACCTTGCGAAACATCAACCTCAAAATCCCCCGCGGCCAAACGCTCGTGCTGCTCGGCGAAAGCGGTTGCGGCAAGACCGTGCTGATGAAGACGGTCATCGGTCTCGTGAAGCCCACGGAAGGCCGCATCCTTTACGACGGACGGGACCTCGCCACGCTTCCCGATCGTGAAATCACGGCGCTGCGCACCCGCTTCGGCTTCGTCTTCCAGCAAGCGGCCCTTTTCGACAGCATGACGATCGAGCAGAACGTCGCGTTCCCGCTCCGTCAGCACACGGCTAAAGGTCGCGACGAACTCCGCCGTATTGTCATGCAGCGGCTCGCCGAAGTCGGCCTGCCCGACAACGTCGTCACGAAGAAGCCGGCCGAACTGTCCGGCGGTATGCGGAAACGCGTCGGCATCGCCCGCGCGCTGGCCATGAGCCCCGAGATCATGCTCTACGACGAGCCGACGACCGGTCTCGACCCGATCATGAGCGACGTCATCAACGAGTTGATCCTCGCCGTCCGCCGGCAGCATCCGGTCACGAGCATCGTCGTCACGCACGACATGCACTCGGCCCGCAAGGTTGCCGACCGCGTCGTGATGCTCTATCCGTTCGCCCGCCTCGGCGACCGCGATTCGCAAGTTCTCTACGACGGTCCCCCCAAAGGCCTCGACCACGCCCCGGATCGCCGCGTCGGGCAATTTGTCCGCGGCGAAGCGGGCGACCGCCTGATGGAAATGCGCGAGCGAGCCATGCAGCGCGATACGATGACCCTATAGTTCAATGACCCTGTAGTTCGACCTGATTTCCCGACCACACAACCACCCGCAAACTTCCGTTCGTAGCGATCGATGGACGAGCGTACCGTACAATTCCGAGTCGGCGTGATGGTGTTGGCCACGATCTTGATCTTGGCCATCTTGCTGTTGCTCTTCGGCGATTTGCCGTCGCTCGTCAAAGGTACGTACACCGTCAAGTTCGCCTTTCCGCAGGCCCCCGGCGTTACGGCCGATACGCCCGTCCGCGTCAACGGCGTCCTCATCGGTCGGGTTCGTGAGGTGCAGCTCGACGAAAAGGTCGGCGTAATGATCACGGCCAAGATTGAAGACAAGTACAACCTGTTCCGCGATCAGGTCGGCCGCATCGGCGGTTCCTTATTGGGCGACGCCGTCATCGAGATCGTGCCCTCCACCATTCCGCGTCCGCATGAAAAGGTCGAAAACGGTGAGGTCCTGCAAGGTCTCGTCGCCAAAGATCCTTTCCAAGCGATCACGAGTCTCGAATCAAACGTCTCGATCGCCCTGGAATCCATCGCCAAAACCAGCGACGAAATCGGCCAACTTGCGACACGCGTCAATCGTTTGGTCGATACCAACGAACAAAACATCCAGCGGATGATCGCCAACACCGACGCCACGGTGCAGCAACTCCGCATCACCGTCGCCAACGCCGATGCCCTCATCAGCGATCCGGTCATGCGCGACAACCTCAAGCGAACGATCAACGATCTCCCCAAGGTCCTCGGCGACGTTTCCGACACGGTTGCCGGGCTCCGACAAACCATGCAATCGGCCGATCGCAACCTGGCGAATCTCGAAGGCATCACCAAGCCGCTCGGCGAGCGCGGCCCGCGGCTGATCGAAAACATCGACCGTGCGGCAACCCAGCTCGATACGATGCTCACCGAACTCTCCGGCTTCACGCGCGGCCTTACCAGCTCCCAAGGGACGATCGCCAAGCTCGTCAACGATCCGACCCTCTACGAAAACGTCTCGCAAACCGTCGCCAACATCAACCAACTCTCCCGCGAACTCCGCCCGATCATGGACGACCTCCGCGTCTTCAGCGACAAAGCGGCCCGCCATCCCGAACAGTTCGGCGTCCGCGGCCTCATTCAAGGCAGCTCCGGCATCAAGTAGATTACTTCCCAAAATCCCAGTCGCGCGGCGCGCCGGCGGTCGCCGTCAGCCCGATTCGTTCGACGATCACCGGCTGAGTTTGCGCCGGCAAGTAAACCCGTACATGCGCGAGCTGTCCGTCGACCGGGAGTTTAACTTCCGTCTTCCGCGGGCCGCCGTCTGGAATCGTGAACTCGACGACCTGCCCTTCCTCAGGAAACTCTGTTTGGGCCGCCGTGCGCCATTGCACCTTGCCGACACCTGAGCCCGCGGCGGTTTCCAAAGTCAACACGGCCGCGCCGGTAGACTTCAAACCGGCAATCCCGAGGAACGCCGACTGTCGCCCCGCTCCGGTCACCACAAGTTTGCCGTCGCGCAGTTCCGCCGTACAGCCGCGGGCCCGCCAGCCGTTGATCGGTGCGACAACGGTTTCCGTAGGCGTCGTCGTCGGCATCGGAGCACGTTTCTTCACCGGCGGCTTGCCCGAGCCCGGCACGAAGTCGGGGTTTGGCATCGGCACCAGGGCGTTAGTGCCGCGTAAGAAGCCGTCGATTAAAGCACTCAACTCGCGCACGCGGTCCGGGTTGGCCGCAGCCACGTTTGTCGTCTCGCCAATGTCGTTCTTCAGGTCGTAAAGTTCGATTAGCTCCGGGTACTCCGGCCCGGTGAGGTACCAGCGAATGAGCTTCCAATCCCCTTGGCGAACGGTCACGCCCGGCGGCTTTGTCGGTCCCCCGTGAGGGAAGTAGTTGAAGTAAGCCCGACCATCGACCGGCTTTCCGCCCTTCAGCACGCCCGCGAGGTTCATTCCGTCAAGCTTCTGCGTCGGATCGGGCGTCATGTCGGTTAGCGCCGCCACGGTCGGATAGATGTCCACTGCCCCGACCACATCGTCTCGTACGGCCGCCGCAATCTGGCCGGGCCAGCGCACCATCATCGGCACGCGAACGCCCCCTTCGTAAAGCGTTCCCTTGCCGCTGCGCAGCGGGGTATTTCTGGTCGGCGGTTCGTCACCGGCCCACTTGCTCCAGTCCTTGAGCTGCGCGGTCCGCGGCGTCTCCGTTTTTGAGGCGGCCTTCTTATCGCCCGGCAGGTTGCTATGCACGTTTCCGCCGTTGTCCGACATAAAGATCACGATCGTGTTCTCGGCGAGGCCCGCCTTGTCGAGCGCGTCGAGAATGCGACCGAAGCTCTCATCGACGCTCTTCAGCATCGACGCCATGATCGGGTTGCTTTGCACGCCGCGCGGATCTTTTTTCTTGGCGTATTCGGCGGTCACGGACTCTTTGTGTCCCCAAGGCCCATGCACGCCGAACTGCCACACGTTCAAGAAAAACGGCCGCTCGCGGTTCGCATCGATAAACCGAATCGCCTCATCGGCCACGCGATCAACGATGTACTCGCCCTCCGGCCCATCGGTGATCGTGCCGACGTGCGTCTGCCCGCGCGGCTCGCCTTCGGTCTTCACGCCGTACGGCGAAAAATAATTCGGCGGACCTGGATCGGGATGCGCATGCCAGGCTACGTCGAAGCCTTGCGTCTCGGGCCAGTGCGGCTGCGTCGCTCCCAGATGCCATTTGCCGATGTGGGCCGTGCGATAGCCCGCGTCGTGCAAGAGTTCGGCCAGCGTGTACTGAGCAGGCTCCAGATAGTTGCGGCTCTCGGGCAACAGCAGCGGCTGATTCGCCGGCGCCTTCGCGGGCATCGGCGATTGACCGGCAGGCTGCGGCGGTTGATGGCCCGAGGCGGTCGTCGTGCCGTGGCGAGCCGCATATTGGCCGCTGAGGATCGTGGCCCGCGTCGGCGAACAGAGCGGGCACGAATAGGCGTTGGTGAACCGCACCGACTGGGCCGCGAAGGCGTCGATCCGTGGCGTCTCGTAAAACGTGCTGCCGTACGCCCCGCTGTCGACCCAGCCCATATCGTCGACGAAATACAGCACGACGTTCGGCTTCACAGGCTCCGCGGCCGCGGCGGCGGCTACGAAAGAATAAGCGACGGCACAAGCTGCAAGTCGAGTAAACATGGCGATTTTCCGGCAAATTGACGGGCGATTCCTCGAAACGACGCTTAAGCGAGCGATTTTATTCTCCGCAACAGGCGAGCGGGGGCCGTTAGGCCCCTGTTGCGTTTGAGTGACGAGGTCCCGCCGCGGCTAAGGCTTCGCGCTCGAAAATCGACGTAAGTCCTCGAACGCTTGCGCGACTTACGTTGACGGCTTTTTCCAGACGGCGCTGCGCACTGCGCACAGATATCGAAATGTTGTGCGCGGCCCTTGTTGGTAAGTTTTCCGACGCGCACTAACGCCCCCGAATTGTGCGCACTTCGCCGTTCGTGCGCACAAGGACAAATTGACGTAAGTCCAAGTTCGCTTGCGCGACTTACGTCGATTCTTAAAGCCGTTCTCTCGCCGGGAGATGGTGCGGCGAAGCCGCGGATGAGGGCTGCGTCGTCTAAAGGTTTGCTATGGAGTTGCATGTGGGGCGACCTTAGCCCTCGGTAATTCATGCCGGGGCCAATGCTGTGGAGATTGTTGTATTGGCGTTGTCACGCTTAAAAACGCGATGCCCCTCGCTTGCGCTTCGGGTCTGGTAATTGGGGGTTGCGTTCGAGGCGGTTCCGCGTCGTTTGCCCAGGAGTGAAGAACCGGGGGCTAAGGTCGACGTCGGTCGCGCAGCGGCGCATTGCGTAATATCCCAGATTCAGACCAGCGATTCCATTCGCTTTTTGGCCGGCAAGTAGGCCGTCGCGGTGGCGACCTACTTGCCGGCCAAAAACGCGCTTGATTCCGTTGCGAAAGTCTGCGTGGCCAAAAACTTCCTTGACTTTCTCGCCGCGCCCTCGCCAACGGGCCTCACGTCGTATGCCGTGCCGGTTCGTCGCTGCGTTCCGGAATCGGTCGGCTCGGGATCATTTGTCCGATGATCCAGCAGAACGACGCCCAGGCCATGCCGGCCAGCCAGCCGCCGAGGACGTCCGTCGGGTAGTGCACGCCAAGGTAAACCCGCGTGCTACCGACCAGCAGCGTCAGCGAGATGGCGACGAGCATGCAGAAAGCCTTCGCCTGCCGGCTGCGGACGGCCTTCATGAACATCACGCCGAGCGTGAGATACACCACGGCCGAAGCCATCGCATGGCCGCTTGGGAAACTCATACTGCTCACGTGCCTCAGGTGCGGCACGATGATCGGTCGCGGCCGTGCAAAGATGAGCTTCAAGCCCATCGACAACAGCGCCCCGCTGATCGTCGTGATGAGCATCAGCGTCGCCACGCGGCGTTGCTTCTCCATAAAGAGAAAGCCGGCCGACACGGCGACGACGATCGCCAGCACGAAGCCGCTCCCTAAAGCCGTGGCGTCGAGCACGACGTCTTCCAGCCAGCGCGGCCCGATCGTCTGCGACGGATTCGCCGGATCGCGAAACGCCTTTAGCAGTACTTCGTCGAGACGAAACGTCGCCCCTTCGGTAATTTCGTCGGCCAAGGTGACGAACAGCGACGCGGCGGCCAGCACCCCGCACGCCACGGCGACTTCCACGATCCGCAGCGGTCGCCGTCGCAGCAAATCGCTTACGCGATGCCGAACGTCGCGATACAGTTTCTTCAGGTGCTCGTTCAAGATGCGTGGCTCCGCCGACCCCGACATGGCCGCGACCTCAAGGCGTTAGCTGCACGGTACCGAATTCCGGCACCGCATGTCATATCAAGGGGCGACGATCTTTGCCGCCGCCGTAATCTCGCTCGGAGTGCAATCGGCGTTCCGGATCTGTAAGGCGTATTGCTGCGGCTTCCAGTGCTTCAGCTATACTAGAAAACAGCCCGCCGCCGCATCTCGCCACGCCGTCCCGCCCGGAGCTTGTTCGTGATTCGACCACGTTGCGCACTGGCTTGGATCGCCGCCGTTTGGAGCCTCGCGCAGCCGAGCGCCGCTGCGGAGCCGGTCCGTTTTAGTCGCGATATTCTGCCGATCCTCAGCGACAATTGCTTTCACTGCCACGGCCCGGACCCGAAGCATCGCGAAGCCGACCTGCGATTGGACGATCGCGAAGCGGCGATCAAGCACGGCGTGCTCGAGCCCGGCAAGAGCGCGGCCAGCGAACTCTTGCGCCGGCTGACGACGGACGATGCCGACGAACGGATGCCGCCGCCCGATTCGAACCGCACGGTCACCCCAGCGCAGATCGAACTCGTGCGCCGTTGGATCGACGAAGGGGCCCCGTGGGGGAAGCACTGGGCCTTCGAGCCGCCGCAACTTTCACCGCCGCCGAAGGTGCAGCTCTCGGCCTGGCCGCGCAACGAAATCGACGCCTTCATTCTCGCGCGATTGGAAGCCGAGAAGCTGCGGCCGGCGCCGGAAGCCGATAAGGCGACGATCCTGCGCCGCGTCTCGCTCGACCTCACCGGCCTGCCGCCGACGCCCGCGGAACTCGACGCGTTTCTCTTGGACAATTCGCCCGAAGCCTACGAGCGCGCGGTCGACCGACTGCTCGCTTCGCCGCGCTACGGCGAACGTTGGGCCTGGGACTGGCTCGATGCGGCCCGCTACGCCGACACCAACGGCTATCAAGGAGACCCCGAGCGCACGATGTGGCCCTGGCGCGATTGGGTCGTCCGCGCGATCAACGCCAACATGCCGTACGATCAGTTCACCGTCGAACAACTGGCCGGCGACTTGCTCCCCAATGCCACGCTCGACCAGAAACTGGCGACCGGTTTCAATCGCAACCATATGTTCAACGGCGAGGGGGGGCGCATCGCGGAGGAGACGCGCGTCGAGAACGTGATGGACCGCACGGAGACGACCGGCACCGTCTGGCTTGGCCTTACGATCGGCTGTGCTCGCTGCCACGATCACAAGTTCGATCCGTTCACGAACAAAAGCTACTTCGAGCTGTACGCGTTTTTCAACAACACGAGCGAAACCGGCGCGAATTCCGGCGGCGGCCGAACGGGAGGCATCCCACCGGTGCTGAACATCGCCACGCCTGACGAAGAAGCGAAGTTGGCCGAGGCGGAAAAGACGCATCATGCTGCGGCGGCGGAAGTCGACAAACTCGAACTCACGCTGTTTCCCCGCGCGGCGAAAGAGCCGGCCGGCAAATCGAAGGAGGCCGCGGAACTTTCCGGCAACGTGCTGGCCGCGCTCAACCTGGAAGCCGGCAAACGAAGCAGCGACGCGCTCCGCGAAATGCTCACGACCTTCAAAGAGCCGCGGCCAAAATACGCCCAGGCCTTAGCCCAACTCAAGAAAGCGCTCGACGAGCGGGATCGCCTCTCTCGGGCCATCACGCGCGTGATGGTGATGGACACGCTGGCGAACCCTCGCGAGACCTTCATGCTCGACAAAGGAGCTTACGACAAGCCGGGCGAGAAGGTGACGGCGGCGTTTCCGACGGGCTTGCATCCGGCCGCGAAAGACTTGCCGACCGATCGGCTCGGCCTCGCACGCTGGCTCGTCGATCCGAAGCATCCGCTCACGGCGCGCGTGACGGTGAACCGCTTCTGGCAAAGCTTCTTCGGCGTCGGGCTCGTTAAAACGGCCGATGATTTTGGGGTGCAAAGCGAGCGGCCGTCGCATCCGGAACTTCTCGACTGGCTGGCAGTCGACTTTGTGCGGCACGGCTGGGACGTGAAACGGCTGCACCGGCAAATCGTGACGAGTGCCGCGTATCGGCAATCGTCGCGCGTGTCGCGAGCGCTGTGGGAGCGCGACCCGGAGAATCGGCTGTTGGCCCGCGGCCCGCGGTTTCGGATGCCGTCATGGATGATTCGTGATCAGGCTTTGGCCGTGGCCGGACTCCTCGTAGAAAAGCAAGGAGGCCCGTCGGTGAAGCCGTATCAGCCGGAGGGGATTTGGGAGGAGGCGACGTTCGGCAAGAAGAGCTACGTGCAGGACCACGGTGAGTCGCTGTATCGCCGCAGCTTGTACACGTTCTGGCGACGGATCGTCGGGCCGACGACGTTTTTCGACGTCTCGGCCCGGCAGGTGTGCACGATCAAGACCTTGCGCACGAACACGCCCCTGCATGCCCTGACGACGCTGAACGACATTACCTATGTGGAAGCGGCCCGGGCGCTGGCGGAACAATCGCTGAAGCACGCCGGCGGCAACAAGCCGGAAGATCGCTTGGCGTGGGCCTTCCGCAAAGTGCTCCTGCGCAAACCGACCTCGGCGGAAACGGCCGTGCTCGCCGCAACGCTGAAACAAATGCAAACCAAGTACGCCGCCGACACCGAAGCCGCCCAGAAACTGCTGAAGGTCGGCGAATCGAAACGCGATGAGTCGCTCGCCGCCGTGCAACACGCGGCGCTGACGGCCGTTTGCCTGACGATCCTGAATTTGGATGAAACGCTGACCAAACAATAGGAGACTGTGGGGACGGGAAAAAGGCGACTGAGGAGACGGGGGGGATAACGTCGTTTCCGCAGATCTTTTGCTGCTTCTTTTTTCTTCGTCCCCCTAGCCTCTCTCCACGTCCCCACAGTCTCCTATTTCTTCTCTGTGAAATATGACGCCTGATCTTCAATATCGTGCCGATCTCACGCGGCGGCAGTTTTTTGGGCGGTCGGCCGTGGGGATCGGCGGGGCGGCGCTCGCGTCACTGCTCGGCGGCGACGGGTTGTGCGCGGCCGATGCCGTGGCGAAGGCCGGCGTTCCACAAAGGTTTGGCGGGTTGCCCGGCGTGCCTCATGCTGCAGCGAAGGCCAAGCGGGTCATCTACCTGTTTCAGAACGGTGCGCCTTCGCACGTTGACCTCTTCGACTACAAGCCGATGCTGCGCAAGATGCACGGCGTGCAGATTCCGGACGAGATCGTCGGCGGTCGCAGGTTCAGCACGATGACCGGCGGACAAACGGCCCGCCCGTGCTTGGCCGAGATCACGAAGTTTGCCCAACACGGCAAGAGCGGCGCGTGGGTCAGCGACTTTTTGCCGCGCACGGCCGAGATCGCCGACCAATTGTGCTTCGTCAAATCGATGCACACGACGGCGGTGAACCACGCTCCGGCGATTACGTTTTTTCTGACCGGCGCCGAACAGGCCGGCCGCCCGAGCATGGGGGCTTGGCTCACCTACGGTCTCGGCAGCGACACGCAGGACCTGCCGGCCTTCGTTGTGATGACGTCGGTCGATAAGGAAACTTCCTGCGGGCAGATTTTTTACGACTTCTACTGGGGCAGCGGCTTTCTGCCCACGAAGTATCAGGGCGTGAAGTTTCGCGGCTCCGGCGATCCGGTGCTGTACCTTTCGAACCCCGACGGCATGAGCAAGGAAGTGCGGCGCGAGATGCTCGACGGCTTGGCCAAGCTCAACCAACTGCAACTTGACGACTACGGCGATCCGGAAATCTCGACGCGGATCACGCAGTACGAGATGGCGTACCGGATGCAGACCAGCGTGCCGGAGCTGACCGACTTCTCGGACGAACCGCAGCACGTGCTCGACATGTACGGGCCCGACGTGAAGCGGCAAGGTTCGTACGCTTACAATTGCTTGATGGCCCGACGATTGGCGGAGCGCGGCGTGCGGTTCGTGCAACTCATGCATGCCGGCTGGGATCAGCACCGCAACCTTAATACGCAACTGAAGATCCAGTGCACCGACGTCGACGCCCCGAGCGCGGCGCTGGTGAAAGACCTACAACAGCGCGGGCTCCTGGACGACACGCTCGTGATTTGGGGAGGCGAGTTCGGCCGGACGCCGTTCTTGCAGGGGAGCATCGACAACACGAAGCAATGGGGACGCGACCACCATCCGTACACGTTCACCGTGTGGATGGCCGGCGGCGGCATCAAGCCGGGCATCAGCTACGGCGCATCCGACGACTTCGGCTTCAACGCCGTCGAGAACAAAGTGCACGTGCACGACTTTCAGGCCACGATCCTGCACTTGCTCGGCATCGATCACACGCGGCTCACCTACAAGTTCCAAGGCCGGTACTTCCGCCTCACGGACGTGCACGGCGACGTGGTAAAGCCGATCTTGGCGTAGCGCAGTTTAGCCGCATCCCTCGCGATGGGTGCCAGTTCTCATTCGGAAGAATTAGGAGACTGAGGGGACGGAAAAAAGGCGACTATGGAGACATGGGAGAGGAAGAGATTTAATTCCGTGTCCCCAAAGTCGCCTTTCCTTCGTCTCCCCAGTCTCCTATTTGCTGAGTTCTTCCGAGAAGAACGGCGTCGTCGAATCAAGCGGGAGCGGAGTTGCCGGCGACTTTTGCACGAGTTCTTCGCGGAGGATGGTCATCTCCGGCGGGGCTTCGATGCCGATGCGGACTTTGCCCGGGGCCATTTGCACGAGCGTGACCGTGATGCCGTCGCCGATGCGAATGCTTTCGCCGACGCGGCGCGTGAGAACGAGCATGGTGTCCCTCCCTGAACGCTTGCCGAACATGGTTCGCTTGCCGAGAGGCCCGATGCGGGCACCTTTGCAGCGACCGGCCGCTTCACGTGGCCCGGCATTTCCGTTGCCGTAACGCCGTCATTCTTGCCCGACCGTCAAACTCGACCAGCCGGCAAGATGCTTGCAAGCATAGCGATGCCGGCAGCGGCCGACAAGGAAAAACGGCGGCTGAATTGCGTCGTGCGTAAAGCCTTATTCTAACGCGACTTAGGGCCGGCGTATTCGGCGTTGGCCGCGGCGATCGAGGCTCCGTGCTCGAACTTGTGGCCTTGCTCGGCGAGCAGCTGTTCGAGGGCTCCGAGGAACGCCAAGACGTTCCCTTGTCGCGAGCCGTGCCCCATAAGGCCGACGCGCCACACCTTTCCCTTGTAGGCGCCGAGCCCGCCGCCGATTTCGATGCCGAAGCGGTTCAGCAGAGCCCCGCGAACTTTCATGTCGTCGATGCCGTCGGGGATGTGCACGGCGTTGAGCATCGGCAGCGTGTGCGCTTCGTTCGAGGCGTAACGAATGCCGATCGCGGCCAAGCCGGCTTTCAAAGCCCGATGGTTGCTCGCATGCCGCTCGAAGGCCTGCTCTTGTCCTTCTTCGAGGATGATCCGCAGCGCTTCGTAGAGCCCGTAGGTCATGTTGATCGGCCCGGTGTGGTGATAGACGCGTTCCTGCCCCCAATACTTGGCGAGCATCGAGACGTCGAGGTACCAGCTTTGGACCTTGGTCTTGCGCTGGAGCACGACTTCTAACGCCGCCGGGCTGAACGAAGCCGGCGCGAGGCCGGGCGGGCAGCTCAAGCACTTTTGCGAGCCGCTGTAGATGGCGTCGATCTTCCACTTGTCGACCTCGACGGGCATGCCGCCCAGTGCGGTCACGGCGTCGACCAAGAACAGTGCTCCGGCGTCGTGAACCAGATTCGAGATTTCATCGAGCGGCTGCAGCGCGCCGGTCGAAGTCTCGGCCATGACGATGCCGACGACTTTCGGCTTCGCCTTCGCGAGGGCTTCTTTCAAATGCGACGGTTCAAACACTTCGCCCCAGGGGCGATCGACGCGGGTGACGTTGGCGCCGGCCCGTCCGGCGACGTCGACCATCCGCTCGCCGAACACTCCGTTGACGCAGACGATCATCGAATCGCCCGGCTCGATGAGGTTGACGACCGTGCTCTCCATGCCGGCCGACCCGGTGGCGCTGATCGCCATCGTCATCGGGTTCTGCGTGCGAAAAAGGGTCCGCAACATCCCCTGCATGTCGCTCATCAGCGACAGATAATAAGGGTCAAGATGCCCGACGGTGTTCGCCGCCAAAGCCCGCAACACGCGCGGATGAATCTCGCTGGGGCCGGGGCCCATGAGCAGACGAACGGGAGGATTCAGCGGGGGAGGCAATTCAGACATCGTTGAGTTTCCCAATTTAGCCGCGGAGCTCGCCTCCGCGTGTCGTCTTGATTTGATATCTGTCGAGAGTTCGAACTACTCCGGCGCCGACTCGCGAACGAGCCCGCTGATCTGTTTGAACTCCGGCGTTCCGGCACGGCCGCACCATTCGAAGAGGGCCGCCTCCGTGGTGGTGAGCGTGGCGCCCGAGGCTTCGAGGCGTCGCAAGGCGGTCTGGTAGTCCACGTCGAACCGCGCCCCGACGGCGTCGACCGCCAGATAGACGCGGAAACCGTGCGCCAGCAGGTCGAGCGCCGTTTGCTGCACGCAAACGTGCGCCTCGATGCCACAGAGCAACACCTTGCGCACGCCGCGGTCGGCCCAATCGCGGAAAATCCCGCCGCATTCGCCGCAGCTGAAGTCCGTCTTCGCGGGCATGGCGCCGAGTCGCTCGGCCAACTCGGGTACGGTCGGACCCAGGCCTTGCGGATATTGCTCGGTGCCTGCGGCTGCGACGTTCAGGATCTTCGCCCCGTCGAGCAGGCGGCGGATGTTCCAAATGATCCGCTTGTGGTCGGGCACCAGCGTGATGAGCTTGCCCTGTACGTCGACGACGAGCAGTCCGGTGTCGGCGGGCGACATCAATTCCGGGCTGCGCGGCAGCGGCGCGGCATCGATCGACGACGAATTATCGGCGGCATTAGGCGTGGGAGCGTTCATGCCGCGTAGCATACCGCAAGAATCGGCAGGTCGCCACTAACGGCGCGGCGTTGAATTGCGTGTGGGGTCGGGCTTCTCTGCGGGCGGCGGATCGTTGCGGCCGGAGGCTTTTCGCAACGTGTTCAAAGTCTCCTCATCGAGCGGGTCGCCGAGGTCGCGGAGCCGCACGGCGTCGCCCCAGGCCGTCGTGAAGTCGCCGATGCGCGTGTAGAGCTTTACCCGTCCGCGCAGAGCGTCGCGATTGTTCGGGTCGAGCTTGAGCACTTCGGCAAAATCCAGCGAGGCCTCGCCCGTGCGGTGCGTGTTCAGATAAAGTTCGCCGCGGCGGACGTAGAGTTCCGCAT
This sequence comes from Planctomycetota bacterium, assembly GCA_017303535.1. Classification (GTDB taxonomy): domain Bacteria; phylum Planctomycetota; class Planctomycetia; order Pirellulales; family PNKZ01; genus PNKZ01. The sequence continues at coordinate 4,438 of JAFLCO010000052.1, read as the reverse complement.
CGCCGGGAGCGAAGACGATGGCCCGCGTGAGGTCGTCGAGTGCGCGAAGGATCATGCGGGGATCGTTTTCTTGCTCGCCGTAGAGTCGCTCGGCGCGGGCTCGCTCTTTCAGGATTTCGGCGAGTGTTCGGCGGTCGGGAAACTTGGCGACGGTGACCATTTGCTCGGGCGACGGCGTGCGACGGCGCGAGTCGATTTCGGTGAGCACCCGCTCGGCGGCCCGCAGGCTCGGGGCGGTCGTGGGGTTCCGCGCGAGCGTCGCCGCTTCACGGAAGAAGCTTTCCAAGGCCGCATCGAGCGAATTCAGCGCCGCCCCGGGGTGTTTGAGATTGTTGTCGATCGTCGCTTGTACGAGATGCGCTTTCAGCGAGAGCGGGTTCTTCTTGAGCGCCGCGGCGACGTCGTCGGCGGCGAGTTGCATGCGGGCCGCGTCGTCCGGCGCGCGGGCGATTTCGACGTTGGCTCGATTCAGGTACGCATCGACGCTGCCGCGGGTCAGTTCGATCATGCGCGTGAAATCGGCGACGGCCGGGTCGAACAGACGGGCTTCAAAAAAAGCGAGTCCCCGATTGTTCGTCGACTTCATGTCGTAAGGATTCCAGCGCATCGCTTCCGTGCCGTCGCTGATGGCCATGTCGAGGCGGCGACGTCCGGCTTGGCTCACGCGCGTCGCCGCGCGGTTGGAGTAAGCGTCGGAGTACTCCGGCTGAATGCGCAGGGCCTGGTTGAGCGCAAGGAGCGCTTCGCGGTGCCGGTTGCGGGCCATGAGCACCGTGGCGTAGTTGTTGTAGCCGCGATCGTTGTCGGGCATGACGCGGACGACGTGGCCGTACAGCGATTCGCGGTTGAGATAAACTTCGGTCCGCAGCCGGCTTGTCAGTCCCAGAAGTGCGATTGTGCCGCCGGCGATTATGATCCCAAGGATTCGTACGAGCGTGGGATAGCCGTTGTCAGCCGACCGGCGACGAAGGAAGTCGGTCCAAGCGTACCAAAGCATACCGCAGGCAATGACGACGCTTGCCAGTACGGCGACGATCGGCAGATACATCCGCCGTTCCGCGCCGACTTCGGTAATGATCGGTACAAAGCTCGACGTCGGCGCGAGAATTAAGAAGAGCCAGGCGCCGAGAAAGCCGAGCCAAGGGCGATGCCGCCAGCCCCACACGGTCGCCGCCAGCGCCGCGCCGATCATCATCGCTCCGGGCAGCACGTCGACGACGTCGAGCACCGGTCGGCGACCGTAGTCGATGCAAAGTTTGTCGGCCTGCGGCACGATCGCCAGGCCGACGTAGCGGGCCAAGCACCAGCATTGCGTGATCAGGTATTCGTACCAGGGGAACTGTTCGTGGGCGAAGCCGACTGAGCGGCCGCGCGGTGCCGACACCATCACCGCGGCCAACACGCCCCAGGTTGAGGCCAGGCCGAGATAAAACCAGCGGCGAGTCGTGAACGCCTCGCGCCAGGAGTCGAAGCGGAAGGCCCGATCGTAGGCGACCATCAGCAGCGGCGCGGCGATCATGTTTTCCTTCGAAGCCATGCCGAGCAGGCAGCAGAAGATCGACACTGTTTGCCAACCACGGCGAGCTTGAGGCGTCGGCGCGTCGGCGGCGCGGATGCTCGCGTAGAGGGTCAGCAGCAGAAAGAGCGACACCATCTGCTCGGTCCGCTGCGTCACATAGACCACGGCTTCGGTGTTGAGCGGATGTACAAGCCAGAGCAGTGCGCCGAATAGGGCCCACCAGCAGGCCGACATTTGGAACCGATCACCAAATACCGAAGCCAAGAGCGTGCGACGGACGACGGCGTACAGCAGCCACGCGATCAAAATATGCAGGGCCGTGTTGACGTAGTGGTAGTAAGGAACGTGCATCGGCAACACGCCAATGAAGTCGGCGATGCCGCTGGGGCTCATCGCCGAAGCCCACCAGTGATTGAGCGCAAACGAGAGGGCGACGACCGGCCGACCGGCAAACGGCGTGTCGCGCTCGGCCGTCACGGCGTGCTTCCAAGAACGCAGCTCCCAACGCGTCGTTGGGTCAACGAGCGCCACGAGGTGCGTGTTCTGCTCGATGGCCGTCGCGTCGTCGAAGAAGAGCACGCCGGCGAAACTCGTGCGATAGGTGAGGTAGCCGGCGACCACGAGCAAGACCAACACGGCGACCGATCGCACGGTCTCGTTCCGCCACGGTTGGTTCAACGGTCGAACCGGCGCTACGTCGGCAGTCGCCGAGGTAGGCCGGGTCTTATCGCGTCGATTGCGGCGGACTTTTGCCAAGCGGGCTCTTTCAGGGTCTGAGGCGAACGATGCGGGGCGTGTGGTCTTCAGTCTAACTTCCGCAGGCCGCCGCGTTGAGCCGTGGCACGCCGGTTGCTGATTTCGCTTGTCGCAGCCGGTCGACGTGCGAACAATGGACCACTTCTGTTACTGACCAAAACTGAGCGACCCCATGACGGAATCGGTGCTACAGCTTTTGTACTTTGCCACGATGGTGACGATGGTCGCCGTCGGCTGGTTTTGCACCGTGCTCGCGCTCCCCGGCACCTGGATGATCTTGGCGACGGCGGCGGTCTATGCGTGGCTCACGCCCGACGGCGCTCGCTGGGATATCAGCATGGAGGTGCTCGGCGTACTGCTGGGCCTGGCGCTGGTCGGCGAGGTGCTGGAAACATTGTGGTCGGCAGCGGGCGTGAAGAAGCAAGGGGGGAGCCGACGCGGAGCCGTGTTGGCGATCGTCGGATCGCTGATCGGCGCGGTCGTCGGCACCGGGGCGATTCCGATACCGGTCGTCGGCACGCTCGCCGGGGCCTGTGCCGGAGCGATGCTCGGTGCGATCCTCGGCGAATCGTGGAAAGGCCGCGACCTCGATCATGCGCTGCGCGTCGGCAACGCAGCGGCCTGGGGACGCTTGGTCGGTTCGCTGGCGAAGATTTGCGTGGCGTCGATCATGGTCGGGGTCGTGCTGGCTTCGGCGCTCTTACGCTAAGGAAGCTTCGCAGAGATCACCACGTGCTGATCTTCAGCGGATGCTCGTTGATGTACGCTTCCGCTTCGTCGCGCGTAAACACGCTCTCCGTGGCGCTGATCGAGCGGACGCAGCTTCCGCCGAGCGCGCTCCCCCAGGCCATGCAGTCGCGCGAGCCGAGACCTTGCAAGAGCCCTGTGATGTAGCCGGCATCGAAGGCGTCGCCCGCGCCGGTACCGCCGACGTACGGGAACTTGTAGACCTCGGCGAAGAGTTTCTCTTTGGCGGAGCGGAGGTAGGTGCCGTCGCCGTCGAAGACCGGGACGCGGGCGTTCTCGCGGTCGGCGACGTAGACCAGGCCGGCTTCGTCGCAGCAGATGTTGTGCGGCAGGTTGAATTCGCCCTCGCGGGTGCCGGGCCTACCCCAGGTGTGGAGCAGCTTGCCGTCGGGCGAGAACTTGTGGACGCAGGCGTTGCCGTAGCCGTCGGAGACGTAGATGTCGCCGGTCGGGGAGAGCGCGGTGTGGGTGCAGCGGCAGAAGGGCAGGTTGCTCATGGGCGGCGAGGGCTGGCCGGGCACGCCGATCTGCAGCAGGAGCTTTCCGTCGGGGGTGAACTTGCGGACGGTGTGGTCGCCGTTGTCGGTGAGGTAGAGGCTGTCGTCGGGGCCGATGCTGGCGCCGTGCGGGTTGGTGAAGACGCCCTGGCCCCAGGCGTGGAGGAATGTGCCGTCGCGGTTCAGCACCACGACCGGGTGGGCGCCGCGGTTGAAGAGATAGATGCGATCCTTCGAATCGACGGCGATGCCGGCGACATCGCCCAGCACGATGTCGGCGGGGAGTTGCTCCCAGGCTTCGATGGGTTCGAAGAGGAAGTCGTCGATGAGGCTCATGCTGGTTCCGATACGACAAGGAAGGCGGTGGTGCCCGCATCAGGATGCGGGCACCGGCGTGGGGTCAGGCGACGGCGATCACCTCGACCTCGATCTTCAGCGCGGGGCTGACGAGGCCGGCGACAATCAGGGTGCTGGCGGGCTTGCGGTCGCCCATCGCCTCGGCGCGCGTGGCGCGGACGGCGGGAAGGTGGTCCAGGCTGGTGACGATGGTGGTGATCTTGACGATGTTGTCGAGCGTCATGCCCACGGCGCGGAGCTGGGCGGTGATGTTGCGCCAGACATTGCGGCCCTGTTCGGTGGCGTCGTCGGGCACGGAGCCGTCGGCGGCGCCGCCGACCTGGCCGCTGATGTAGACGGTGCGGGTGGCGCCGGTGACCTCCACGGCGTGGGTGTACTGGCCCACGGGGGCGGGGGCGTCCGGCGCGTTGCTGTGGCGGATTTGCATTCTCGTTCTCCTGTGAGTGTGATCGGCGGAGGCGGCATCGCCGGAGCCGTGAATCACCCGAACCAAGCTTAAGGTGCGCGAAGGACGCGCAGTTCGAGGCCACCCGCGCCGCGCTCGACCTGCTGTTCGACGCGG
>JAFLCO010000519.1 GCA_017303535.1 Planctomycetota bacterium | reverse complement strand
CCGAGGGCGGCCATCCACGCGCCGAGAACAAACCAAACGTGCGGCTTCATCGAAATTTTTCCGTTGGACAAGTCACAGAAAACATTCGACGGCCATTGTAGGCGTTGGTGGGCAAGCCACCAGTGGCACCCGACGATCGAAGTACGATCGCCTACGAAAACGAAAAAGGCCGCCGCGGCTCCAAGAGCGAACCGCGACGGCCTAGGGGAGGGACTCAATTATCGCGGAGAGCGGGTTATGGCTCGCCGCGAGCATTCGGCTTACGGGCCGGGGGCCAGGCCGATGGCTTCTTCTTCTTCCGACTGAATGATGATTCGCGGCGTGACCATCATCATCAAGCTGGTGGAGGACTTACCGATCGTCACGTTCTCGAAGAGGCGGTTGACGTACGGCAGCTTGTTGAGGAGCGGTACGCCGTTTTCGCGACGTACTTCCGTCATACGCTTGATACCGCCGAGCAGCACCGTACCGCCGTCCGGCACGCTGACCGTCGTGGTCACCGTTTGGAAAGCGAAGGTCGGGAGCTGCACCGTGGTACCGGAGCGGGTGACTTCTTCGGCCTGATCGTCTTCCGTCGTTCCCGGTCCGGTCACCGCGCTGCTGCTCTGCGAGCTGCTCTCGGTGCCTTCGAAGGTGAAGGTGTCGACGTCGCCGATTTGGCTGAAGAACGGCACCATCGTGAGGCGGACGAAGCGGCGGTCGTTCGACACCACGGCTTGCACGCTGAGCGAGGTGCCTTCGTTGAGCACCACGATCACCGGTTGCTGAGCCGCCGCGAAATCGCCGACGACCGGAATCACGCTGACGACGAACGGACGTTGTTGCGTATCCGAGACGAAGGCCTGCTGACCGTTGAACATCGTGACCTTCGGAGCTTCGAGCACATTACTGCGGTTGTCGTCCTGCACGGCCTGGATGAAGAAGTAGGCTTCCAAGTCGCTGAGGATCGCGAAACCGGTTTGCATACCGCCGGGGGCGAGACCGTTGGCAAGCTGCACGCCGGGGATGGCGGACAAGGCACCCGAGGCGGTGACCAAGCTGTTCTGCGTCACCGGAATGTCGAGGTCGGAGCTAAACACGCCCGGCGCACTCATGCCGACGGTCACCGACTGCCCGGCGTCGCGATCTTGCACGTCTCGCGGCGGGTTGGCGCTGTCCTTCTGCAAGGCGTTGGCGGCCGTGAAGTTGGCGCCGTTGGTTTGCGTCGCGGCGTCGTTGCGGTTCGGACGGCCGAAGATTTGGAACGGCACGTCGGCGTTGTCGTTGATGTCCATGTCGAAGTCGATGCCGATCTGCTCGTAGAAGTCGTCGCGGAGCTGGATGAACCGCACTTCGATCGTCACCTGCAGGTCTTGCAGTTGGCGAAGCTGGTTGAGCAGGTCTTCAATCTGTTCGTGCACGGCTTGCGTCTGCGTGATGACGAGCGACAAGGTCGAATGGTGCGGACGCACTTCACCTTGCGTACCACCGGCTTCACGCCAGGTTTCCGGCTCGATCGTGCTGGTCATCAGCTCGATGAGGCTGTCGAAGTCGGGTTGCACGCCGCCGCCCATGCCGCCGGGGCCGAACGGGACGTTTTGAGCTTGTCCGGTCGACGGAGGACCGCCGCCGCCCGAGGCGAACGGCACCGCCATCTGCCCGAGCACGTCGGACGACGAGCTGTTCGTGGTTGCGACCGAGATCGGCGAGTGGCCCGGCATGTGCGAGGCCAAGCCCAGGCCGCTGGTGAGGCGAGCTTGCGCCTCGGCCAAGGCGCCGGCCATGCCCATGCTGCCGGTCGGCGTGAAGTTCGGGATCGGAATGATCAGGTCACCGACCGCATACGTCACCGGATACACTTCTTCCGAACGCATCCGATCGCTGGTGATCTTCAGCACTTCGTTCTTGATGACATACGTCAGGTGATGCTCGGCGAGAATCAGGTTCAAGGCGCTCTTGAGCGAGATCTCCGTCGAGAGGTCGATCGTCACCGGCGTGCTGCTGTCGACCCCCTCGGCCGCGATGCCGCGGTTGTCGAGGTAGATCGGTACGCCGGTCATGGCCGAGAGCTTTTCGAATACTTGGGCCATCGGGGCGTTGGCGAACTTCAGCGAGACCGGAGTCTTCAGCTTCTGCTCGATTTCGAGTTCTTTCGGCGAGCGACGGCGCGAGTCGCCGTTGATCGGACCCCGCTTGCCGCGGAGTTCGGCCCAACCCTTGGGGAACTGGATCGATTCGTCCGTCGTGATGCTCGAATCTTCGATGCGAGCGAACATCTCGTTGATGTTGTTTTCCTTGCGGCTCGCGATGTCGGCGTTGTTGTACATGCGGCGGAGAGCCTTGCTCTGCACGGCCAACTGGGCGGCGATCGGTTCGTTCGGCGCGATGTCGGCGGCCCGCTTGGCGAGCACTTCCGCTTCGGCGAAGCGTTGCTGATCGACGAGCGTGTTGTACTCTTCGACGAGTTGCGCGAGCTTTGATTGGTTGTCGAGCTTGTTCTGCTGCTCGCGGTCGAGCGTCGCCTTCACTTCGGCGTTTTGTTGACCGAGTTCGATCAGCGGGCGGTTCGCTTCGACGTACCGATTCAGCTCGGCCAGGTCGCGATCCAGCCGGCGGATCATTAGTTCCTTCGTGCCTGCGTCGATCGACGACTTCTCAACGACCACGCGGGCTTGTTGCAGCACGGCTTGAGCTTGGCCGGGGTCCGTGGCTTGCAACTCACGCGATTGCTGCTCGAGGCGAGCCACTTCCGACGACACCTGGCGGGCCTGCAAAGCCTGGGCTTGCGTCGTTTGATCGAGCAAGCCGCCGTCGGCGCGGCCCGGGGCGATCGGCTCGCCGCCCAAGAGCGACAAGCGGTCTTGCAGACGTTGCCGGCTCACCGGATCGAGTTCGTTGATCTGGGCTTGAGCTTGTGCGAAGTAGTTGCGAGCGGCGTTCATATCGCGGCGACGCAGAGCGGCTTCACCGGCTTCCAATGCCTTGAGAGCTTCTCCGGTGCCCGGTTCGTCGATCGGCGTCGCGGTGAGCGGAGCCGAGGCGATCGGAGCGAGCGTCGGAGCGCCGGCCTGAGCGGCGACCTGCACGTTTTGTGTCGTATCTTGAGCCGGGTTGTAGACGGCTTGCGAACCGGCGTAGGCGCCGCCCGCGGGCATTTGAGCCGTGGCTTGCACCACGCCGCCGCCCCGTTGTTGCTTCTCAATTTCCATCAGCACGAGCCAGGCCCGATCGTCTTGCGGGCCGAATTCCTTGTCGGGCACGCCGAGCGCGTCGGCTTGCTTCGCCAGGTAGTCGGCTTTCACCAGATCGCCCGCCGCGAGGGCTCCGCGAGCTTGGCGAACGAGATCGAGCGTTTGTTGCTTACGGGCCGGATCGTTCGTAGCCGTGGC
>JAFLCO010000518.1 GCA_017303535.1 Planctomycetota bacterium | reverse complement strand
CCGCGGCGCAGGCCAAGCCAGAGGACGCACCGGTTCAGGATGCCCTTCGGCTCGATGAACTGCGCATCGAGATCGGCTATGCGCTGCTTCCGCTGGTGCAGGGCCAGAACGGCGAGGACAAGATCACCGAGCAGATCAAGGCCCTGCGCCGCACCTTGGCTTCCGAAATGGGCTTCGTGCTGCCTTCCGTGCGGCTGGTCGACAACGTCCAGCTCGAATCGAACCATTACGTCATCAAGATGAAGGAGATCGACGCCGGCAACGGCATCGTTTTCCCCAACCAGTACATGGCGATGGACCCGGCCGGCGGGCAGGTGCAGCTTCCCGGCGCGCATCTTCTCGAGCCGACCTTCGGCCTTCCGGCGACATGGATCGAGGAATCGCTCCGCGACGAGGCCCGGCACGGCGTTCCGCACGGCTTGCTCGATGCGCTCAAGCGGCTATTCCGGATTAAGGAATAGTCAGGCAGGCCGCGCCCGAAATGAGCGCGGCTTCTCACGGGTCTCGCGAAATCGCCGGCGTTTGCGCGGGTCGTCGCTTGCTTGATCGTCGTCGCTGACGCATCATAGCGCCACATCTTGCCTCTAGCCTTTGCGGAAACCGCCTGCCATGCGCCATAAGCTCTTCATCGCCCTCGCTCTGTTGTCCGTGGCTCCGTCATACGTTCTCGCGCAAGATACGAGCGAATCGTATCCGCCGAACCGGCAACTCGTCGATGCCGTCGAGCCCTTCGTGAAGCGCAACGAGTTAGCCGGCGCCGTGATGTTAGTCGCCGACAAAGACAAGGTCCTCGCGTGCGACGTCGTCGGCCATGCCGATATCGCCGAGAAGCGCAAGATGACGCCCGATGCGCTGTTCTGGATCGCGTCGCAGTCGAAAACGCTCACGGCCGCGGCGTTCATGACGCTCGTCGATGAAGGAAAGGTCAGCCTCGATGACCCGGTAAAAAAGTACCTGCCGGAATTCGCCGATGTTTGGGTCGCCGTCGAGCGCGACGACAAGCACATGTTGCTTGAACGCCCGAAGCGCGAGATCACCGTTCGGCATGTGCTGAGCCACACCTCGGGCCTGCCGTTTAAGAGCGCGCTGGAAACGCCGACGCTCGACGGGCTGACGCTCGCCGTCGGCACGCGCGGCTACGGCGTTACGCCGCTGGAGTATCAACCGGGCGAAGACTACCGCTATTCGAATGCGGGCATCAACACGGCGGGCCGAATCATCGAAGTCGTCAGCGAAATGTCGTACGAGAAGTTTATGTCGCAGCGGCTGTTTGAACCGCTGGGGATGAACGACACCGTCATTCGCCCGAGCAAGGAACAACTTCGCCGCCTCGCCAAAGGCTACAAGCCCAATGCCGCGAAAGACGGGTTGGAAGAAACCACTATCAGCCAACTCACCTACCCGCTGAATTTAGAGTCACGCCAACCGATGCCTGCCGGCGGCTACTTTTCGACAGCGGACGACATCGGCCGGTTCTGCCGGATGTTGCTGAACGACGGGATGTGGGAAGGCAAACGCGTACTGTCCAAGGCGGCCGTCGCCGAGATCAGCAAGCGGCAAACGCCGCCAGAACTCAAGGAAAGCTACGGCCTGGGCGCGAAAGTCGCGCCCGACGGCTTCGGCCACGGCGGCGCGTTCGCGACGAACATGAACGTCGACAAGCAGCGCGGCCTGGTAACGGTGTGGCTCGTCCAACACCAAGGCTTCCCCGGCGACGGCAAATCGGCGCATGTCGCCTTCCGCAAGGCGGCGGAGACGATCTTCGGCGGGAAGTAGGCTCTCGTTCTCTGACGCGAAATCGCAAGCGCACCGCAATGCGGCTCACTTGTGATTTTGCGCGAGCATCACCACTTCAGCCCAAACTGCGCTCCACCGCTCTTTTTCGCCACGCCCCCTTTGAGCTTCTTCGGCTGTTGCGGCAGAGGGGCCGGCGGGGTTTCCGGCTCTTCAAGCTCTTCCGGTTCCGGCTCTTTCTTCACCGGTTCCGGTTTGGCCATAAGGGCCTTGATCGACAGGCCGATGCGCTTTTGCTCCGGATCGACGGATTGAATCTTCGCTTCGACGATTTGTCCTTCCTTCAAGAAGTCCGTGACGCGGAAGACGCGCGAGTAGGCGATTTCGCTGATGTGGACCATGCCGTCGACGCCCGGTTCCAGTTGCACGAACGCGCCGACCTTGTCGAGCACGCGAACGATCGGGCCTTGGACGACGTCCCCTTGTTTGTACTTGAGCGTGATGCCCATCCACGGGTCGGCCATCAAGTCGCGGAGCGAAAGGCCGATCTTGCCCGATTCCGGGTCGATCTGCACGACCTTCACTTTCACCTTTTGTCCGACTTCAAGAATCTCGCTCGGGTGCTTCACGCGTTGCCACGCCATCCGGCTGATGTGCAGCAGGCCGTCGACTCCGCCGATGTCGACGAACGCGCCGAAGTCCTGAATGCGGGTCACCAAGCCTTCGCAGACATGGCCGACCTGCAATTCTTGCATCAGCTTTTCTTTGGCTTCGGCCTTCTCGCGCTCGATCACCGCACGGCGGCTCAGCACAAACTTGCGGCGTTCGGGATTGCACTCTTGCACGAGGCAGGCCCAGCGCTCGCCGACGAACTGTGAAAAATCTTCCACGCGGTAAACGGCCACCTGTCCGGCGGGAATGAACCCGCGGAGGCCGCCCGCTTCGCACTCGAGGCCGCCCTTATTATGGCCCGTGATCTTCACGTCGATGATCGAGCCCTCGGTGACTTGCGACCAATCGCCGCCCACATCCATCGAGCGGTTCGGCAACGAAACTCGGTACATCCCTTCTTCGTTGTCGAAGCGGCCGACGATCACTTCCACGGCTTGGCCGGCGACCGGCGGCTCGTTGAATTGCAGAATTGGCAACGTTCCTTGTTGGAAACTGCCCAAGTCGACGAACACGTCCCCCTGATAAATCTTGAGCACCGTCGCTTGCACGCGGGTATCGGGCTGCAAGTCGAGCGCTTTGGTCGAGCGGCCGGCGGGATCGACCATTGCGTTCAGCGACGTGCCTTCCAGGGCCGCGGCGATTTCAGCTTCGAGTTCATCGCCGAGCGAGGCCCTACGGTTCGGCACGGCCACCTTTTCCGCCGGGGCTTGGAACGATTGCTGGGCGGCGTTGCGCACCCGCGCCGGCCGCCTTTGGCCTCCGCCCCCTTGGCCAGAACCACGTTGCGAGCCGATCTTCATACGTGCGCCGGTACCGTCGGCCGCATCTTGTCCCTCTTGTGCGGCAATGGTCACGTCGGGCGTTTGGGCTTCCGCTGCGTTCTGTTCGACGGAAGGAGTTTCTTGACCGGGAACTTGCGACTCGCTGCTCATGGACGGACCCAAACTCTCAGGCGGCGGGGG
>JAFLCO010000517.1 GCA_017303535.1 Planctomycetota bacterium | reverse complement strand
GCCGTCGGCGTCCTACTGGCGCGCTGGGCCGGCTTAAGCGTCGGCGGCGCCACGGTGCTGGGCACGATGGCCGCCAGCGCCTCTTACATCGCCGCGCCTCCGGCCGTACGGCTCGCTCTCCCCGAAGCCAATCCCACGTATTCGCTGACCGCCGCGTTGGCGATCACGTTTCCGTTCAATCTCGTGGCGGGTATTCCCCTGTACCACGCCTTGGCGACGCGGATCTAACGCGGCGCCCCACGACGCTTCCCCTTTCCTAACCTAAAGATTATGAGTTTTAACACCATGATGGACGTCCCGGAGAAATCCGCCGGCCGCGTGCTGGCACGGCGTGAACTTTTGGCGGCCGGTCTCTGCGGAACGGCGGCGGTATCGTTGCCGTTGGCGGTGGCCGCGCAGCAGGTCCCGCCGCGCATCGATACGGCCGATCTGAGCCCGTCGCAAGCCTTGGAATTGCTCTACCAGGGCAACCGTCGCTTCGTCGCGGGCAGAACGATCGAGCCGCATCGCAATCTTTCCCGGCTCAAAGAGATCGCCGATCGGCAAACGCCGTTCGCGGCGTTCCTCGGCTGCGCCGATTCCCGCGTGCCGATTGAAATCCTCTTCGATCAAGGCTTCGGCGATCTCTTCGTCACGCGGATCGCGGGCAACGTCGCGACGAGCGAAAACATCGGCAGCCTCGAATTCGGCACGCAAGTGCTCGGCGCGAAAGTTTTATACGTCTTGGGACACACGAACTGCGGCGCCGTCGCCGCCACGATGAAGCGCGAGCCGGTACCCGGCCAGATCAGTTCGCTGTTTCAATTCATTCGCCCGGCCGTCCGTGCCGCGGGAACGGATTTGCAAGCGGCCGTTGCGGCCAACGTCCGGCTGCAGGCTCAAACTTTGGCCGAGGCCTCGCCGGTGCTCGCCGACCGAATTCGCGCCGGAACATTGATCGTCGCCGGAGGCGTTTACGATCTGGCGACGGGGCAAGTGACGCCGGTGCCGCTGAACGAAACCTAATCGCAGCGGCAGGACGACGGACTTCAGACCACGCTCCGCGCTTGACGAACGATGGACTGGCTAAACTATCATCACCTCTTGTACTTTTGGACGACGGCGCGCCTCGGGAGCGTGAGCCGTGCGGCGGAAGAACTACATTTGGCCCAGCCGACGATCAGCGCCCAGCTTCGGTCGCTCGAACAATCGTTCGGGCATAAATTGTTCGTCCGTCGCGGTCGCAATCTCGCGCTCACGAATTCCGGGCAAACGGTATTTCGCTACGCCGAGGAAATCTTCTCGCTCGGCCGCGAGTTGGGGGCCGCCATGCGCGGCGAGCCGGGCTCCGAGCGGCATGCGAGGTTTGCGATCGGCATCGCCGATTCTCTGCCGAAGCTGACGACATACCGTTTGCTGGAGCCGGCGCTTAAGTTTCGCGATTCGCTACGACTGTTCGTGCGAATCGACAAAGCCGACCGCTTGCTGGCCGATTTGGCCGTGCATCATCTCGATCTGGTGCTGACCGACGCCCCGCTGACGCACGACGTCAGCGTGCGGGCGTACAATCATTTGCTCGGCGAATGCGGCGTCAACGTCTTCGGCGCTCCGGAACTCGCGGAGCGGTACCGCAAGGGCTTTCCCAAGTCCTTGAGCGGCGCCCCCTTTCTGCTTCAGACGCGCAACACCACGTTGCGCCAGAACCTCGAACAGTGGTTCGAAGCGTGCGGAATTCGTCCGCAAGTCACCGGCGAAGTGGAAGATATGGCGATGCTGCAAGTGCTCGGGCAACACGGGCACGGGCTCTTCGTCGCCCCGAGCGTCGTGGCGGATCGCATCTGCAAGCATTACGAAGTGATCACTCTCGGCGAACTGCCGCAGGTTCGCGAACGCTTTTATGCGATTTCGGTCGAGCGCCGACTGCAGCATCCGGCCGTGGTCGCGATCTCGGAGGCTGCGAGGAATCGGCTGTTTGCACAGGTTCGCTAAGACGGCTCACTCGGAAAACACTCGCTATCACGGCGAGTCATCAGGTTTTTGCTCCAGGAGTCGTTAATTGTCCGTGCAGTCGTCTTCGAACGTTGTCGAAGATTAATCTCAAGCGCGCTCCGCGAAGAGATCGTGCGGCCCCCGCTGCACCGCAGGTTCTCGAACGTATGAACTCCACCACGTCCGACGCATGCTCTGCCGCCGAATCGGGTTCGGGCGCCGTTCGTCGCTTCGCGGCGGCGGCCGTACCGCATTTTCACGCGCACGGTCGGCCGCTCCGTAAGCTGCTCGAAATGCTCGGGCCGGACTCGCTCGACATTCGCCTCATCGCCTTGTTCGCCGCCGCCGTCGGCGTGTTGAACCTCGCATCGCCGATCGCCGTCGAGGCGCTGGTCAATAGCGTGGCCTTCGGCGGATTGCTGCAACCGATCGTCGTTTTGTCGTTGATCTTGGCGGGCTGCTTGCTGCTCTCGGCCGCTATGACGGCGCTGCAGTTTTATCTCGCCGAACTTATTCAGCGCCGCATCTTCGTGCGATTGTATGACCGCTTGCTGCACGCCTTTCCCGGCACGGTCGTGCGTGTGTGGGACAAGCAGGATCCCGGCGTCGCGGCCAATCGATTCTTTGAGATCGTCACGATCCAGAAACTCGTTTCGACGTTGCTGCTCGACGGCGTCGCGATTCTCCTGACCGCCGTCATCGGCATGATCGTGCTCGCCTTCTATCATCCGGTGCTGCTGGCCTTCGACGTCGTGTTTCTACTCTCGATCGTCGTGCTGCTGCTCGTCGGCGCTCGCGCCGGGCCGCGCACCGCGATCGCCGAGTCGATCGCCAAACACGCGAGCGCCGCATGGTTGGAACAAGTCGCGGTCGAGCATCGCAGCTTTCGCTCGGAGAGCGGTCGGCAACTTGCCGACGCTGTTGGAAAAACCTTGGAACTGACCTACCTTACGGAGCGCAGCGGGCACTTTCGCGTCGTCTTCCGCCAGCTTGTGGGGGGCCTATTCCTGCAAGTTACGGCCGTCGTCGCCATGCTCGGCATCGGCGGGTGGCTGGTGCTCGTCGGGCAAATGACGCTCGGTCAACTCGTGGCCGCCGAACTCATCGTGGCCGCCGTCACGGGTTCGGTCGCCAAAATGGGAAAATACCTCGAAAGCTACTACGATCTGCTCGCCTCGGTCGAAAAACTCACCCCGTTTGAAGAACTCCCCCAGGAGCCTCGGGGCGGCGACGTTCCGACAGCCTCTCCCGACGGTATGGATCTCAAGGTTCTCGGCGTGACCCTTGCCGACGACGGCGGGCGAATCGTCTTGCGCGAAGTTCGCTTTTCGGCCGCGCCGGGCGAAGCGGTCTCCATCTTGGGAGCGGAGGGCTCGGGGAAGTCGCTCTTGGCCCGAGCACTCAACGGCGACATTC
>JAFLCO010000516.1 GCA_017303535.1 Planctomycetota bacterium | reverse complement strand
CTCAACGGCGGCTTGAACCTCTCGGTGCTCGACGGCTGGTGGGCCGAAGCCTACGACGGCAAGAACGGCTTCTCGATCGGCAACGGCTCGAGCCACGTGTCGTACGAGATCAACGACCGCCGCGACGCGGAGGACTTGTATCGCGTGCTGAAGGAGCAGGTGATCCCGCTCTATTACGATCGCGACGTCGACGGTCTGCCGCGCGGCTGGATCAAGCTGATGATGAACTCGATCGCCACGCTCGCCTGGCGTTTCAGCGCCCACCGCATGGTGATGGACTACGTGAAGAGCGCGTACCTGCCGGCCGCGGGCGGCGTCAGCTGCGTGATGAGCAACCGGTAAACGCGAACTCGCAAGCGACTCATCAAACCGCGTCGCGAATCGCTTGCGATTTCGCGACGCGGAGGATTACGCGCGGCGTCGCGCTCGCACGATCCGCGGCTTGCGCTGCTGATCGTCGATCGTCGGCAGCGGTTCCCAGCGATGATCGGCCTTGAGCAAGGTCTGCACCGCGTCGTGAATCTGGGGGCTGATTTCCATAAAGAGCTGACCGCCGGTCACTAAGCGCTCGGCGGCTTGCGGCAAGAGCCGCTCGATGACTTCCGTCCCCTTGGGGCCGGCTTCCAAGGCCAGGTGCGGCTCGAAGTCGCGGACGTCGCGGTCGAGTTCGGCCATTTCCGACGTCATGATGTACGGCGGATTGCTGACGATGAAGTCGAACTTCCGCTCGGCCGGCACCTTGGCGAACAGGTCGCTTTCGACGAACTCGATTCGCTCGGTCACGCCGTGCGCGACGGCGTTCCGCTCTGCGACGGCCAGCGCCGCCGGACTGACGTCGATCGCCGTCACTTTAGCCTGCGGGATCTTCAGCGCCGCGCACACGGCCAAAATTCCGCTGCCGGTGCCGACGTCGGCGATCTGCAACCCGCCGCCGGCCGTCGGTTTCGTCGACTTGGCCGCATCGAGCAGGCCGACGACGAGGAACTCCGTCTCCGGTCGCGGAATCAGCACGTCGGGCGTGACGACGAAGTCCAAGGAGTAAAACTCGCGCTTGCCGACCAAGTACGCGACCGGCTTCCCATTGGCCCGTTCTTTCACGAAGCCCCGGTACTGCGTGCGGACCGTCTCGTTCGGCTCTTCGTCGAACCGCGTGTAGAGCATGATCCGCTGCGTGCCGAGCGCATGCGCGAGTAGCACTTCCGCATCCAGCCGCGGACTGTCCGACCCGTGGTCCTTCAAGAACCCCGTGGTCCAGGTAAGCAGCCGACCGATGGTCCAGGGATCTGACATAGGCGCTAGGGGCTAGGCGTTAGGCGCTAGGAAAAAGAAACGCGGTCGACGAATTCTCTAGCGCCTAGCGCCCAGCGCCTAGCGCCTGCCCTCACTCCATATTCCCAAACTGCGCCCGTTGTTCGTTGCGATCGTAGTCGATCAGGGCCTGCGTCACCGGGGTGAGGTCGCCGGCCAGCACGTGGTCGAGTTTGTAGAGCGTGAAGTTGATGCGGTGGTCGCTGATCCGATTTTCCGGAAAGTTATAAGTGCGAATCCGTTGACTCCGGTCGCCCGAACCGACGAGCGTTTTGCGATGCTCGGAACGTTTCGCGGCCTCTTGCTCGCGCTTGTGCTCGTAGATGCGCGACTTGAGTACCCGCAGCGCCTTGGCGAAGTTTTTGTGCTGGCTCTTTTCGTCTTGGCACTGCACGACGATGCCGGTTTCAAAATGCGTGAGCCGTACGGCGCTTTGCGTCTTATTGACGTGCTGGCCGCCGGGGCCGCTGGCGCAGAACAAATCTTTGCGGTAATCGTCGGGCTTGAGATCGATTTCCACGTCTTCCGGCTCGGCCATCACGGCGACCGTGGCCATCGACGTTTGAATCCGCCCCTTGGCCTCCGTCTCCGGCACGCGCTGCACGCGATGCCCGCCGCTTTCGTACTGCAGCTCGCGATAGCAACCTTCGCCGGAAATGCCGAGCACCACTTCCTTGAATCCGCCGAGTTCGGTCGGGTTCATATCGAGGATTTCGGTCTTCCAGCCCTTGGCCTCGCAGACGTGGCGATACATCTCGAACAAATCGCGGGCAAAGAGCGCCGCTTCCTCGCCGCCGGTGCCCGCGCGAATTTCCATCACGCAGGCCGAACGCGTGGCGTCTTCCCCGCCGACGCTGAGGTCCAAGAGTTCGTCCCAGACCTTCTCGCGCGCGGCACGCAGGTCGGGCAGCTCGGCTTCGGCCAGTTCGCGCATGTCCTTATCGCCCGACTCGATCATCTCGTTCGTTTCGGCGATCTGGCGATTCAGGTCTTTGAACTGCTTGTACTTCCCGGCCAACTTCGCCAAGGCGCCCCGCTCGCGCGAGAGCGCGGTGAGCCGCGCACCGTTGCCTAAGACCTCGGGGTCCATCAGCAACTTGTCGATCTCTTCGTACCGGGCCAGTTTTTGTTCGAGGTCGTCACGCATGGCGGCGAGTCCGTTGTCAGTTGTCCGTCGTCCGTTGTTCGTTGAGCCGTCTAATTTAGCCGCCGACCTTGTGTCGGCGCTTCCGCTCGCAGCACGATCAAATCACGCCTGCATCGAGTTTACAAAAACGAACAAGCCGCCTGTTCCCTGCCGGCCTCGCGCGGTTGCTCGCGCGGGCGACGCGTGGGAACACGCGGCTTGCTTCAAGTTGCGAATTCGGACGCTATTCTTCGTCGGTCGCGGCGGCCTTCACCGGCTTCTTGGCCTTCTTCGTCAGGCTCGCGTAACCGGCGGCGAACTTCTTCTGGAACTTCTCGATGCGGCCGGCCGTGTCGATGAACTTCAGCTTGCCCGTGTAAAACGGATGGCAAGCCGAGCAAATATCGACCTTGAGTTCCGGCTGCGTGCTGCGGGTCACGAAGGAGTTGCCGCAGCCGCACTTGACGACCGTCGCGATGTAACGCGGATGAATATCTTTTTGCATGGCTCGAATACCTTGGCCGCAGCGATTTGCGGCCCGACGACGACTTCCGCACCCCGACGACCAGCTCAGGTTTCCGAGCCGCCCCGGCGTGCAGGGGGAAACAGTTAAGAATCTCCGATCTTACCGGTATCGGCAGGCTCGGACAAGGGCGTGAGTTTCGCTGACCGGCCGCCTCCGCTCGGCGAGGCCAATGCGGAACTTCGGCCAAAACCGGCATTGCCGGCGGCCCGTTATCTCTAGTTCTTGTCGCGACTTAGGGCCTGTTGCCGGTCGGCGTCGCGAGACATGCCCGGCGGTGGAAAACTTCTCGGCCCGATGGTTGTTTGCGAACCCGGCACCATCCACAATCGTCCTCTGACATACCACCAGACGGCGGGGATAAACCCCGCCGCTCGCCATTGGCAACCGAATCCGCCGCCCCACCATGCACGACACCACACATTCCGCCCCTCGCACCGTCGCCGTCGATCCGCGCCTGGCCGAAATCCAAGGCTAC
>JAFLCO010000515.1 GCA_017303535.1 Planctomycetota bacterium | reverse complement strand
GCCGTGCAAGGCAGCGGAGCGCACTCGGAAGATTTCAGCGTAAACCCCGTCGATATTCGCGCGGCGAGTACGCGCGACCCCCGGGCGGCGCCAAAGGCCGGGCATTCGGCCGACGTGCGATTTTCGGTGAACGCCGAAGTCGCCGAGACGCCCGCCGCACCGCAAGTCGGCGACGACGCCGATCTCGGGCCGTCGCCGGACGTCACGATGGATCCGCCGGCCGTCGCCCGAGCCGCGGAAGTGCAATCGGACGTCGTTCCGGAAAGCCGCTCGGAACATGTGCTCGAGCGTGGTGCGACCGCCGATTTTCGTGTCGCTCCGCCGCCGCCGCGAATGCCGACCGCCGCAGGACTCTCGCCGCGCATCGATCGCTCGATGGGCGTAAGCGTCGAGCGTACGTACACGCCGATTTCCAAGAACGATCGCGGTCCGCGAATTCCGGAAGACGACGAACCGACGCCCTGGATTTCGCCCGGCACTTGGGCCTTGGTCGTGGCGATGCTGGCCGTCGGCCTATCCGTTTGGTACTGGCTGCAACCGCCGGCCGCAGAGAAGCTTTATGCACAAATCAAAGACGCGGCGAGCGACGGCAAGGTAGAACAGCTCATCAACGTCGAGAACCGCATTCAGGCCTTCATCGACCACTATCCCGGCGACCGGCGAGTGCGCGAAATGCAAGCCTATCTCGATGAGATTGAACTGCATCGGCTCGAACGCCGCTTCGAGTTCCGCGCCAAATTCTTCTCGAAAAACGAGGGCCTGACGCCGATCGAACGGATGTATTTCGAAGCTCTCGGCTACATGCACCTCAACCCGGAACTCGGCCGCAAGAAGCTGCAAGCCCTGGTTGACCTGTTTCGCGATACGAAAGACGCCTCGAAACAAACCCGCGAGTGTTTACAATTGGCGATGAAGCAACTCGCTCGGCTTGATCGGTCGTTGCCCCAGCAAGTGTCGGCCGATCGGCAACTGCTCGAGCAAAAACTGGCCGAAGCGGATGTGCTCGACGGCACCGATCCCGCGGCGGCCCAGCGGATGCGAGCGGCGATCGTCGAGTTGTACGGCAGCGAAGGTTGGGCGGCGAGTTTGGTCGAGCAGGCCCGCAGTGCGCTAGTCGAGGGGGGACTGGCTCCTCCAACTGCGACGGCCGAGCTGCCGCAGAGCCCTGACGATTAAGAAACTCCCCTCGCCCATTGCCCATTGCGAAGAATTGCTCAGACCCCCTCGCTTGCGCTTCGGGGCTAGTATGTGATGGTCGGTCCGAACCCTGAACCTAGAACCCTGAACCCCGAACCTCGCCGCATGTCCGATTCTTTCTCGCTCGGCAGTTTTCCGACGACCCGAATGCGGCGATTGCGCCAGCATCCGCAATTGCGCGCGTTGACGCGGTCGACGCGTTTGCATCCGTCGCAGTTTGTCTATCCGCTGTTTGTTCGCGGCGGTAAAGGCGTGCGGCAAGAAATTGCTTCCATGCCGGGAGTGTTTCAGCTCTCGCTCGACGAACTGGAGAAGGAAGTCCGCGAGGTGGCCGAACTCGGCATCGGCGGCGTGCTGCTTTTCGGCATCCCCGAAAAGAAGGACGCCGTCGGCAAAGATTCCTATTCCGACGACGGCGTCATTCAGCAGGCCCTTCGTGTCGTAAAGAAGGCCGCACCGCAACTTTACGCGATCACCGACGTCTGCTTCTGCGAATACACGGACCACGGCCATTGCGGCGTGCTCGATCAATCGACGGGCCGAATCGACGTGAACAACGACGCGACTTTGGAGTTGCTCGGTAAGCAGGCCGTCAGCCATGCGAAGGCGGGCGCCGATATGGTCGCCCCCAGCGGTATGATGGACGGCATGGTCGGCGCGATTCGTAAGGCACTCGACGGCGCCGCGCTGACGCACATTCCGATCATGGCCTACTCCGCCAAATTCTCCGGCGGCTTCTACGGCCCGTTCCGCGATGCCGCCGAAAGCACGCCGCAGTTCGGCGATCGACGCTCCTATCAAATGGACAGTGCGGCCGATCCCGCTCAAGCGCTGCGTGAAACGGCGCTCGACATCGCCGAAGGGGCCGACGTCGTCATGGTCAAGCCGGCGCTTGCCTACCTCGACATCGTCAGCCAAGTCAGTCGCACGTTTCCCGGCGTGCCGCTGGCCGCGTATAACGTGTCCGGCGAGTACAGCATGGTCAAAGCGGCCGCTGCCCGCGGCTGGATCGACGAGCGCAGCGTGGCGACGGAAATCGTCACCGGCATCGTCCGAGCCGGCGCAACGATCGTCATCACCTACTGGGCCAAAGACCTAGCCCGCTGGCTAAAGCAGTAACGACGCATTTCGAAAGCGGCCGTACCGTTTCACGCCTGCCCGCCGCGAAGTATCCGTCGCATTCCCCACTCCTCATTCCCCACTCCCCATTTGCAACGCATGTCCCGCACCCGCAGCTCCGCCGCCTTTGCCCGCGCTAAGTCCCTCATCCCCGGCGGCGTAAATAGCCCCGCGCGGGCCTTCGGCGGAGTCGGCGGTGAGCCGATCTTCTTCGACCGCGGCGAAGGTGCGTACCTCTACGACATCGACGGCAATCGCTACATCGACTACATCGGCTCGTGGGGGCCGCTGATCCTCGGCCACCGTCATCCGGCCGTCGTCGCAGCCATTGAAACGGCGCTTGCGAAAGGGACGACGTACGGCGCGCCGACCGAAGCTGAAAGCGAACTGGCGGAGTTGATCATCGCGGCCGTGCCCTCGATGGAAAAAGTGCGGCTCGTTTCCAGCGGTACCGAAGCGACGATGAGCGCCATTCGCCTGGCCCGCGGCTTTACCAAACGCGACATCATCATCAAGTTCGCCGGCAACTATCACGGCCATGTCGATAGTCTGCTCGTCGCGGCGGGCAGTTCGGCGGCAACACTCGGCGTGCCGAATTCTCCCGGCGTCACCGCAGGTAATGCCCAAGACACATTGACACTGCGCTACAATGATCCTGCCGGCGCAGCCGAGGCCTTTGCAAAACACGGCGACAAGATCGCCGGCGTGATTCTGGAACCGGTCGTCGGCAACATGGGCGTCGTCGTCCCCACGCCCGAGTTTCTCAAGACTCTACGCGATCTCACGATGAAGCACGGCGCACTGTTGATCTTCGATGAAGTGATGACCGGCTTCCGCGTCTCCTACGCCGGCGCGCAGTCGGTGCTCGGCGTAAAGCCCGACCTGACGACGCTCGGGAAGATCGTCGGCGGCGGGTTACCGGTCGGAGCTTATGGCGGTCGAGCCGACGTCATGGACAACATCCTTCCGGCAGGCAAGGTATTCCAAGCCGGCACGCTCTCGGGCAACCCTTTGGCCACGGCCGCAGGCAGCGCAACACTGAAAGTGTTGCGCGACGATAATCCCTACCCCAAACTCGAGAAGCTCGCCGCCCGCTTGGAAGCCGGCTTGCGTGAAGCGGCGGCTACGGCCGG
>JAFLCO010000514.1 GCA_017303535.1 Planctomycetota bacterium | reverse complement strand
CATGTCACCGTCGAACTTGCCGGCAAGCCGTGCGGCTGCGGCAATCGCGGCTGCTTAGAAACGGTAGCGACCGACAGTGCTCTGGCTGCAGCGATAGGAGAGCGACTCGGCGAATCGCTCGACATTGAAGAAGTGTTGCGCCGCACGGCGGCCGGCACCCTCGATGCGACAAATGAGTTGAACAAAACGCTTGAGTATTTGGCCGTCGGCGTCGCTGCGGTCATAAACATCTTCAACCCGGGCAAGCTCTTCATCTACGGTCGACTGTTCGACCTCGCGCCCGATGTATTTCCACCGCTCTTGAAACTCGTCGAAGCCCGTGCCCTCGGCCCAAGCTTCCACGATTGCCAAATTGCCCGAGCCCGCGGCAGCAAACGCCTCGGCGTCATCGCGGCCGCCGGCCACGACGCGACACAAGGCCGCGGAGGCGCAGAATAACCTAGCCGCAACCGGTGACTTAGCCGCGACTCTTCCGGTAACGACCATCGGCAACGATAGTCTTGACGGGCCGACTACCCTTCGACGAATATCACGAACTTCACAAGGCCCGGCAGATCTGCGATGCCGAGCTTCCGCATGAGCCGAGTTCGGCGCCCTTCGACGGCGGAACGAGAGAGTTGCAGTTGCTCGGCGATCTGTCGATTGTTTTGCCCTTCGACAAGGCGCCGCAGGATCTCTCGCTCGGTTTCAGAAAGCAACGACAAGCGTTTGAGACGCTCGTTGCGTTGTTGTGCGGCGACGCGATTCGTTGCGTCGCGATTCGTCGCACTTTGCAGGGCTTCCCACAAGTCGGATTCGGCGCAAGATCGATGAAAGAGAAAGTCGACGGCGCCACCACGCATCGCTGTCACGACAACGCGAATATCATGATCGTCCGTAAGAAATACGACCGGCGGCGGCGGCCCATCCTTCCATGTCGCCGTGAGTGCGCCCAGAACCGAAACGCATGTCTCGCCGTCGTAAAGAATACACCCAGTTTGGTTGCCCTCGAGCGACGGGAAGTAGGCGGCAAGCGAATCAAACGATTCCGTCCGAAATCCCATGCCGCAAATCGAGGAGACCAGTTGAGCGGCCCGGGCCGCGTCGTTGGCGACAATATAGACCGTCGCAACAGAGTCCGGAGACGTTCCGACTTGCGAAGGCCGCGGCTTACTCGACGTTCCCCGCCGATCTAGCGCGATTCGGTTTAATCTTCAGTCGCTCGCCAAACTTAAAAGCGCGGACTCCGCGTCTGATTCGGCATATTCAAGAAGACGGCCGGCGATCTGGGCGAATGCGACATGCTCTTGATATTCGTCGATCGCGGGATCAATCAGCGGTAAGGCGTCGCGTGAAGACAAGGCTCAGACGCAGCGAGCTTCGCACGTTTCTTACGATCCCGCAAAGATGCGATTTTCCGCAGCGCTGTTGAGGCCGCACCATATCGACTGAACTACAAAAAACGAATCAGGCGTTAAGAGGGATCGTTGAGAACTTTCGCATCGTCATCGTCGATATGCAGATGCTCGCCACAGCGGTCGATGATGGTGAAGCTGACACTGCGTTCGATGTTGAAGCCTGGTTTGGCGGCGGTGCTGAAATAGACGACGCCATTGCCTCCGGTCATGCTCTTCATAAGGAACTTCACCAAGAAGGGGCCTTGGGCATTCGCGGGCAGGTCGCGGGTGCTCAGCCACGGGTCTTTACCGGTGGACTGGATGAATAAGGCGCCGTCCTCGGCGGTGAGCTCCGTGTCCTTGCTTGTCTGCCAACCGGTCTGTTTCGCGGGCGTGGTGCCGGTAGGCTTAAAAGCCGGATTCCGCTTCGGAAAGACGGCCGGGGTATTCTTTAGGAAGCCCTCGGCGTCGTGCCTGGAACCTCTTGTCGTGAAGCCGGTCGTGGCGCGGCGTCGCGCTATCGTCGAAAAGTTTCCCCGGTCTTGCTCACAGCGGCGTCATGTGAGCAGCGGACGGCCATCAAGCGGACGAATTCGCGGTCTGCGGGAGCGAAATCTGCCGCCTTGCGTGTTGCCATAAACAAACATTGCTCTCCAATGTCGTAAGCCCGGCCCTGCTGCATCGCGTCATCGACGATGATCAGCCGCCCGTCGACGTCGAGGCCGACGACGTGGTTGTGATACACATTCCCGAAGAACAGCGGCCTCTTCTTCTTATAGCTACGAAAGACGCTGCGGCCGCCGAATGAATGGTCAGCGTCGCCGATGCCGAGGTAATCGAGCACTGACAAGGCAACGTCGCTTTGAAGAAAAGGCTCGTCAATGCGGCGACTTTGCCCTTCGGGCGTGACGACGGTCAGGAAGCCCCAATTCCTGCTAAGCCGTAGCGCAAGGTCATCGCTCTCTTGTCGCAAACCGCCCGACTCGTCGGAGGTGACGAGCACAATT
Source organism: Planctomycetota bacterium (assembly GCA_017303535.1). Lineage (GTDB taxonomy): Bacteria > Planctomycetota > Planctomycetia > Pirellulales > PNKZ01 > PNKZ01. Next base: position 1,096 of record JAFLCO010000514.1, on the reverse strand, counting down.
GTATTTTGCAGAATTCCCTCATGTTCCAATCCGGTCAGCAATTCTTCCAAGGCCTGATCTGCGCACGCGGCCGCGTGTTCGAAAGTTCCGCGAGGAAAGCTGCTGGAGCAATTCGCCGGAGTTGCGTAAGGATGGTGGGTGCCGACGGTCAAAATCGTCATGAACCATGGCTTGTCGCTCTGCTCGAGCTCGCCGATTTTTTCACGGGCCTTTCGGAACAAGGTGCGATCGTCGATTCCCCACCGCGAACGATTCATGTCCTGTTCGAAGCTTTCGTCGCCGATCACTTGCGAAAATCCGGCCAACGGCATGAAGCGATCTTTGTGCATGAAGCGCAGCCGGGCCGCCTGTAAAAAGACGGTTTCATAACCCGCCTCTCGCAGGATGTGCGGCAGGCAGCGGCGCGCCGGATTCCACAAGTATTCGCCCCGGCGTAGTCGCCCTTACCCGCTATGAGCTTCGCTCGCATCTCCTCGAAGGCGTCGGAGATGTATTTGAGGAAGATCAGGCCGAGGACGACGTGCTTGTACTCGGCCGCGTCCATGTTGGAGCGGAGCTTATCGGCCGCGAGCCAGAGCTTGGCCTCGAAACCGACGTTGGCGGCGGTGTCGGAGGGCTTCGCGGCCTTGGCTTTTGGCGGCTTGGCAGCCTTTGGGGGCTTTGTTTTTGGGGGCATACGGCGGCAGTTCGGCAGCGGAGGAGCAGGAACCGGACGGGCTTCAGATCGACGTGTGATCGTAAACCGTGCATCAGTACCACGCAACCTGATCGGGTGGGGCCGACGGTGATCGACGCGGCGTCCATTGCGGGTCCGATTCCTATAGCTGCAATACAGCACTTATATGACGTACGCGTATGGAGATGCGTAGCCAGACGCGCACGCGCGTCACCTCCATTGAGAGACCCTCGAAAAAACTCATGTATAGGGCAGAGGGCCGCTTGTTACGGCTCCGACCGCTTCTAAATCGAGGGCTAGGACCATGCGTAGAAGAGTTGTTCGACGGCGACTGGAATCAGCGACGCTGCCGCCGACGGAGAAGTACCCGCAGAACCGCGAGAACGACTGCATATCGGCGGCCGACAAGTTAGGTGCTCA
>JAFLCO010000513.1 GCA_017303535.1 Planctomycetota bacterium | reverse complement strand
AGTGAATACGCCGTCGTCGGCGAGCTGGCGATGGACGGTGCGGCCCGCCCCGTGAAAGGCGCCCTCAGCATGGCCATCGCCGCGGCCGAGCAAAATCGGCAACGTGGCCCGCACGGCAAGAACGGCCAGTCGCCTCTGCGCGGCATCATCGTGCCCGCCGACGTCGCTCGCGAGGCCGCGGTCGTGGCGAGCGTCGACGTCTTCCCGATCTCCAGTCTGACGCAGGCCGCGGCGTTTCTCAGCGGGCAGATTCAAATCGACCCGACGCCGACGAATCTCGACCGCTGGTTCCAGTCGTACGGCACTTACGACGTCGACTATGCCGACGTTCGCGGCCAGGAATCGGCCAAGCGGGCCATGATGATCGCGGCGGCCGGCAGTCACAACCTGCTGATGGTCGGCCCGCCCGGCTCGGGCAAGACGATGCTCGCTAAGCGGCTGCCGACGGTCCTCCCCGAACTCTCGCCGGAGGAGTCAATCGAAACCAGCCGCATCTACAGTGCGATGGGGCTGCTTGCCGCGGGCCAGCCGATCTTGGCGACCCGGCCGTTTCGCAACCCGCACCATACCATCAGCGACGCCGGCCTTGTCGGCGGCGGCAGCACTCCGGCCCCGGGGGAAATTTCGTTAAGTAATCACGGCGTGTTGTTTCTGGATGAACTGCCGGAGTTTAATCGCCGCACGCTCGAAGTGTTAAGGCAACCGCTCGAGGAAGGCACGGTCACGATCTCCCGGGCCTTGAACAGCACGACGTTCCCGGCCCACTTCATGATGATCGCGGCCTTGAACCCCTGCCCTTGCGGCTATCGCAACGACCCTCGCCGCCGCTGCAATTGCACGGTGCCGCAGATCGAACGGTACATGTCGAAAATCTCGGGCCCGCTCTTGGACCGGATCGACATTCAGATCGAAGTGCCGGCCGTGGCGTACAAAGAACTTTCCACGGCCACGGGCGGGCTCACCAGCGCCGACATGCGGGCGGCCGTCGTCGCGGCCCGAGCCGTGCAAGCCCGGCGGTTGCTGACCGGCCCCGGCCACGAAAACGGTCGCGCCATCGACAAGCCCTCAAGCAACGGCGCCGCGTTCAATGGGCCGGCCTTCAACGACCCGTGGCCCGACCGTCCGAAGAATCGGGCCCGTTACAACGGCCACATGACCAGCCGGCAGATACGGCAGTTTTGCAAACTGAAGAAAGACGCCGAAGTCCTGCTCCGCGGCTGCATGACGGAACTCGGCTTCTCAGCCCGCGCCCACGACAAGATTCTCAGAGTAGCCCGCACCATCGCCGACTTGGGCGGAAGCGAAACGATCCAAGCGGAGCACGTCGGCGAAGCGGTGAATTATCGACTGCTGGATCGGGAACTTTGGAAGTGAACTGCGAGTGCTTGCATTGTTACGGCAGCCGACTCATAGTCGTTTTCAAGCGTCGTACTGCTTTAGGGACGGCTTTGGTGTGAGCTTGAAGAATAAACCATCTTGTTTTTACTGTTGAGAGTTCGATGACCTCGACATTAATTTATGTTCTAATCGCCACGTCGCTACTGCTTTGTATAGTCGGCGTGCTCTATGTTGATTCTCTGCGGCGATTGCGCAAATACCGCGCGATCAGCGATGCTGAAGAGTACCGCTCGCAATGTGAATCAAAGGCACGTGCGGCGCTCGAGCACTGTTCGGCTTTAACTACGAAGAACTCGAGTCTTCTGCAACTGATTGCAAATCACAAACAGAAGGTAGCGAAGTACCAGGAGTTGCTGGGAACCTTTCAATCAATTGCTGACCTAAAAACTCGAATTGACGCCGACGAAGCTCGGGCTCGTAAGCTGAAGGAATCCCTCGGGCTGTTGGATGAGGCCGTTCAGCTTGACGTTTTGATGAGGTCGCTTGAAAGTTCTATAGGCGAACGCCGGCAAGAACTGGAGGCGTTGACCGATGTTCTTGGGGCCGCTCGAAGTTGTAGCGAAATCGCGTCTCAAGCGGTTTACTACCAGAATCTTCTTGCGCAATTGAAGGCCGATGTAGAGGAGGTTGAGGAAGCGAAAGAGCTCCAAACATTCGGCTTTTATCGGGCAAGGTTCGAATTCGATTCTTCGGCGATGTACCAAAATCGGTTGGACGACGTACGCGCACGCCAAAAGTCCGCTTTGTCGACGAAGACCGCGTGCATTTGCAACACGGAGTGGACGGTCGACGGAAGTAAGACTGAAGGCCGAAAAATGGTGAATCAGCAGATCAAGCTGATGCTCCGTGCGTTTAACGGGGAGTGCGATGCGGCTGTAAGCAAAGTGCGCTTCAATAATGTCGCCTCTCTTGAGAAGCGGCTGCGCAGATCGTACGACGACATTACGAAATTAGGGGAGGCCAAGAAGATCTATTTGGCCCAAGAGTACCTCAATTTGAAGCTTGAAGAGCTTTATCTGGCGCATGAGCTTCAGCAAAAACGTGAGGAAGAGCGCGAAACCCAGCGGTTGATTCGCGAGCAGATGCGTGAAGAACAGAAGGTCGCCAAGGAAATCGAGAGGCTCCAGGAAGAGGCTGAAGAGGAAGAAGAAATCAAAGCTGCTGCGCTTGAGCGTGCTAGGCGGGAACTGGCAGAAGCGACTGGCTTTCAAACTGCGAAATTAGAGTCTCTCGTCTCTCGTCTTGAGTGCGAGCTTAAAGACGCACTAGACAAAAAAGCAAAAGCAATCGCTCGCGCTCAACTTACGAAGTCCGGGCACGTTTACATTCTTTCGAATATCGGCGCTTTTGGGGAAGGTGTCTTCAAGATCGGGATGTCACGGCGGCTAGAGCCATTGGACCGTGTGGACGAGTTGGGCGGTGCATCCGTTCCGTTTCCGTTTGACGTGCACGCAATGATCTACAGCGAAAACGCACCAGAATTAGAGTGCTCGCTTCATCAGCGATTTGCGCACCGTCGCGTTAATTTGGTGAACTTGCGTCGCGAATTCTTCCGCGTAACGCTAGATGAAATCCGTGCTGCAGTAGCAGAAGAGTTTGGGCAAGTCACCTTTGAGTTGGTTCCTAAGGCCGAGCAGTATCGATTGACAATTGCCAAGCTTTCGGATTTGGCCAAGACTCAGTTGCCATTGCAAATTGCCTAGCGTTTTTCCGCTGGGTCGCACGGACAACGAGCGAGGCCGTCCGGGATTCGAAGCTGGCGTTTTATCGGCGAAATGTAGGTGTTTGCGCTTGCTGTCGCGACGTAATACTCGGGATGGTCGCCCTGTGAACCCTTTGCAATTGCGCGTGTCGAGCTATCGAACCTATGCCGGGCAAAAAAAGTGACTTCCGGATCTGACGAGCGCGATGACCGCGTGTATGTACTGCGGCGCGTTGGTGATACCACCAAGCACATCCGAGACTTTCTGGCTTATGCAACAGGAAGGGAAGATCACGCGCACGGCGTTTACTACTTTGCAATAATTGGCGCGGCTTGTCTATTCGAGTCCGTGCTTGAGGAGCATTCGCAAGGGTGGTGCCGTGACCA
>JAFLCO010000512.1 GCA_017303535.1 Planctomycetota bacterium | reverse complement strand
AGCCGATCTCGCAGGGTTCGCAGCAAATCACGGCCGTCGTTGATGCGGAAGAAGCGGCCGCCCGTTTGTTGGGCCAGCGTCGTGAACTCTCGTTCCGCTGCGGCGTCGTCGGCCGTACCGAAGCCGAGAATGTAAATCGGCACGTTCTTCCCTTGCCAAGCCGACAGCACGTCGTTGAGCGTCTGATGGGCGGGCGGCGCGAGACCTCCGCCGGCCGGCGTAAACTGATAATTCGCGCCGTCGGTAATGACGACGACGCTCTTATCCGTGTCCGGCTTGTCGGCCGCGAAATCGCGAATCGAATCCGTCAGCGCCAAGTACAACGGCGACTGTCCCCACGGCTTCACCGATTTCAACCGCGATGACACCAGCCCGGCCTCGACCGAATCGAAACGCCCGAGCGGCAGCACAAGTTCCACGTCGGCCGCCGGAGAAAGATCGTCGGGGATCGGGCCTGCGTAGTCGGTCTGAGTCATCAGCTGCGACTTCTCTCCCTTCGCCCAGCCGGCCCGATGCCCGAGGAATCGCACGCCGACGCGCGTATCGGCACGGGCCGCGAGTTGCTCCAGCATCGCATCGAGCGCCCCCTTCGAAACGTCGAGCCGCGACATCTGCTGAGCGTTGACCAACTCAACCGGCATCTCCGTAGCCATGCTCGACGAACAATCGAGCACGAACATCACCGACGACTGCTGCGGCCGGTCGCCGAAGAGCGTCACCTGGGCCGTGTCGATCGGTCGGCGATCGACGTCGATCACCACGCCGCCGAGGCCCGGCCGCATGAACGGCAGCGAGTATTCGTTGCCGCGAAACACCGCCAGCGCCTGGTAGCTCGAGCCGAACGTCTCGGGCACTTCGCCGGCTAGTCGAGCCTTGGGAGTCTTTGCGTCCGGCGGCATCACGAACGTCGCGGTTCCTATCGGCAGCGCCTCCGCGCCGGAGAGCGCGATCGCGAAACCGGTCCCCGCAGGCATGACGGCCGGTTGCATTTGTTCCAAGCCGGGCCGCACGACGACATCGACGACGACCTGCAAGCTGCCCGTTTCGGCCAGACCGGGTTCGATTTCAATGCGCGCTCCGCGAATGGCGCCCATCCGGCGCTGGGCCAGCAAACGCTCGATGTCTTCAAAGGCGTCGCGCGTCGCTCCGCGCGGCGGCAGCAAGGCCTCGGCCGCCTGCAAATGGTCGGCGACGACGATATCGAAGAACGGTCGCGGACGGTCGGAGCCATCGACCGTTTCGGCCCCCGCAGCGCCCCAAAAGTCGTCAAGTCGGCGACGGCATTGTCGCAGCACAAGTTCTTGCAAGTCGAACAATCGCAGCCGCCTTGCCGGATCAATCGCGGGCTTCGCGAAAGCCAAACCGGCCGCGAGCCGCAAACGACGCTCGCTGCGGGCATACTGCTCGCGGAGCGGCTCATCGCCGATCTCATTAACCAAGCTCGGCAACTTTGGCAAGGCGAACAACTGCCCGCGGAAGGCGGCCTGCATTTCATCGTAAGCCGCGAGCCGGGCTTGCGCATCGCCGGCGGCCTTGTCTTGCCCTGGCGTTTTGTCGACGCCAAGCAACAGAGCCAGCGGATGCGGGCGGAGCAGCAAGTCGCGATCGTGCGCGGCGACGACCGGCTGGGCGTCGTCCGAAGGCGATTCGTCTTTTGTCGCCGCGGAATCTTTCGCCGCGCCGGCCTTCTCCTCATCGCGCTCGGCGGCATGAAAGCGCTGCGCCAGTTCGACGATCTTCTGCATGACCGCTTGACGTCGTTCGGCCGGCAAGAGCGGCAGGTCGAGCGCCGCCTGTAAGTCGGCCAGCGTCTGCGGTGTCGGCTCGGTGATCTTCAGTGCAGTATCGACGGCGTCGAGATACGACTTTCGCAGCGATATCCATTCGTCGCGCATCGCGGCGGCTTCGGCGACGAAATCCGGCGGGCCGTCGGGAGGGTTCGTTTTGCGATTGTCGATCGCGGTGCCGAGCCGCTCCAATTGAGCGAGCCACGGGACTAAGCGACGAGCGACGACATCCGTCGGCTTGCCGTCGTCCGTAGGTCGGTCCCCGAAGCGGCAGAACCATTGGGCGAGGTACGGAGCTTCGGCCGCCGCCGAATCGCGCGCCGCGATCGCTTGTTCGACGGCCGCACGAACGCCCCCCGGCCCGCTTCCGGCCCTCGCGACCGCTTGCTGCGCTGCGGCCCATAAGTCGGCCGGCGGCTTGTTCTCGGCCAGCAGCCGATCGAAGGCCCTACGTCGCTCCGCGTCGGCCGCGGCGAGCGTCGGTTGCAGCCAGTAGCCCGCGCGCGGATCGCCGTCGATCGCCGCGACTTCGGCTTGGGCATGCAGCGCAAGTCCGGCTTGGGCAGGCTCCGCGCTCCGTTGCCGCTCGACGACTTGGTAGCGTCGCAAGAGTTGGATGAATTGCGATTCTTCCGTGGGCCCGTACAGCCCGACCTTGCGGAGGTCTTCGTTCGCGACTTTCCCGCCGCTCGGCACGGCCTGCTCAAACCGCTCGGCCAGCGACGTGCGAGTCACGGCATTGAGCACGCCGAGCTTCTGGGCCAAGGCCGACGAGTGCAGACGCAACCCCGGCGCGAGCGGCGTCGTGTCGTCGCTGAGGATCGATCGTGTCGGTCCGCCGGGTTCCGGTTTGCGGCTTGCGGCACGCGCGGCGGCTCGTTCGAGTCGGGCCGTCAGTTCCTGCTCAAGCTTCAAAGCCGGTTCACGATACGCGGCGCCCGCCTGCGAGAGTTTCTCCAATCGCAGCAGCCCGTGTTCGAGATCGCGCCAGCCGAGCGGATCGACTTGATACGGCGCGGCGTCGCGTAAGGCGTCGAGCCGTCGCCAGAGTTTGCCGAACGCTTCGACCGACACCGTATCGGCGGCTCGCGTGGTCGGGCCGTCGTCGCGAAAGCGGTCGAGCGCAAACCGATCGAGCGACCAAGCCAAGCGGAAGTCGGCCCCGTCGGAACCTGCGCCGCTAAAAAGCTGCGGCGTCTGCGTGACGCCCCGATTTTCGCGGGCCCAATTGCCGACGCGCATCGCCGTGTAGCGATGCAACTCAAAGAGCGACACGCGGCCGTTGCGGTTGCCGATTTTCTGCGGCTTCTGCGCTTTGTCGCTCTCACCGGCCAGCGCTTCGGCCACCGCTTGCCCGAATGCCGAGCCGTGCAGTTCCGGCGAGGCCCAAGACTTCTCCCGCGGCCCGCCGGACGTGATTACGTGCAAGTTCCGGTCAGCCCGTTTGGCGACGAGTTCGCCGACCCGCTCGACGAACGTGTTCTGCACCACGCCGAGGTTCCAGTCATCGGCGAAGCGCGTGCAATCCAAGAGCACGATCCGCTGGAGCGTCGTCCCCTCAGGCGGCTTCAGCCGATCGAGCAACTCGGCGAGCATCAGCCAACTGCCGCTGTCCCAAGGAGACGACTCCGGCAACAGCAGAGCGGGCGTGCCGTGGTCGTCGACCATGCCGGGGAGCGAGACGTAGAGAATCACGGAGCCGTCGT
>JAFLCO010000511.1 GCA_017303535.1 Planctomycetota bacterium | reverse complement strand
GACCGGCGCGGTCATGACGAGCGACTACGCGCTTGTGCCCGCCGACGAAACGGCCGCCGCGGCGATCGAACGCTTGCGGCATGTCGCACCCGACCGCGAGACGATTTACTACTGCTACGTCGTCGACGAGGATCGGCACCTCAAAGGGTTCGTCTCGCTGAAGAACCTGATCATCGCGCCGGCCCATCGTCGCGTGGCCGACATCATGCAGCGCGACTGCGTCTATGCAAACGTCAACGACGATCGCGAAGCGACGGCCGAGAAGCTGCGCGAATACGACTTGCTGGCGCTGCCCGTCGTCGACAACGAACACCGGCTGGTCGGCATCGTGACGCACGACGACGTGATCGACGTCATCGTCGACGAGGCGACGGAAGACGTCCACCGCATGGGCGGCGTCGGCCCGCTCGAAGAGACGTACCTCGAATCGTCGTTTCGTCAGCTCTGGCTCAATCGGGCCCTGTGGCTCTCGATCTTATTCGTCGCCGGGTTCCTTACGGCCTTGGCGCTGGAGAAGTTTCAGGGGGCATTTGAGGAAGTGCCGGCGCTGGTGTTTTTTATTCCGCTGATTATTTCGGCCGGCGGCAACTGCGGATCGCAATCGGCCACGCTCATTATGCGAGCCCTGGCCCTGGGCGAACTAACGCCGCGCGACTGGTTTCGCGTATTCAATCGCGAAGTGTTGATGGGCTTCTCGCTCGGCTTGGGATTGGGTGCCGTCGGGTTCCTGCGGGCCCTCATCACACCCAGCAAAGACATGCCGCCGGGACCGATTTGGAAGCTTCCGCTTACGATCGGTCTGGCGGTCTGCGCGGTCGTACTCTGCGGCAACCTCGTCGGCGCACTGATGCCGCTAGGTCTGAAACGGTTAGGGTTCGACCCGGCATTAATGTCGAACCCGTTCGTGGCCAGCTTGGTCGACGTGACGGGGATCGTGCTCTACTTCGCGATCGCCCAGGCGATTCTGCTGTAGCGGTCACTTCCGCTCCAGTACTTCGACCTTTAGTCGTCCCATCACTTGGGCGACGCCGAGCATCGCCGAGAGCGGATCCACGCCGGCCAAGTTCGTGTGGGCGATCTTCAAATAGGCGGCGTTCGTGCCGCCTTGGCCCCAGGCGGCGTCGAGCGGGATCCAGCGGTCGCCGAGGTACGCTTCGGTCCACATGTGATAGAGGAACGCCTCTTCGTGGTCGACGTACACCAGCCCGACGGCCGTGCGGGCCGGGATGCCGCGCGAGCGCAACATCGCGCACAGCAGCACGGCGTACTCCGTGCAATCGCCGGAAAGTTGCCGCGCCGCGTCGGCGGCCGTGGCGAATGAAGTTCCTAGCGGCTGCTCGCGCCATTTCGGGCGCAATGATTTTTCTAACGCCATGGCGACCCGCCAGGGACCCGTTTCCGTGCCCGCCGCGTCGGCTGCAAGCTTGGCGACTTCGGCCGCATCGCTTTGCACCCAATTGTTCGGCCGGCGATCGCCGTCGGTCGGGCCTGCGGTCGCCGCGGCATTCGGGTCGCTCGGCAATTTCGGCGAATCAGGCCGCAGCGCGACGACGGTAATTTCCGCCGAGCCGTCGTCGCGGCGGACGACCTGTTGCGAATCGCCTGACGGAAATAAAGCCGCCGCGTCGCCGCCGGCCAGCGTTACGCGATACCGGACGGCTTTTGTTTCGTACGGTTTTTCCAGCGGCGGCGTCACCGGCACCTTGGTCGCCAGCCCAATATCGATTGCCGCGCTCGGATCGCTCGCCTTTAAAGCTTGTTCGCGTGTGGTGCGGAGCGTTGTCTGCTGAAGAGCGGGATATTTGCTCTTCCAAACTTCGCCGCGGTCATCTACCCAAGCGATTGAGTCAAGCTTTAGCCCGCCCGGCATCACGGCCTGAATTTCGACCGGCATGAGAGTGCGGACCGTCCCACCAACGTCCGCGGACTCCTTCTCCGTAACCGTGAGCGTGAACTCGACGATCTGGTTGAAGTACGGCAGGAAGCCGGGGAATTTTCCGGTCGTTCCCGGCCGGGGCGGATTCTTCAGCAACCAGTCGGCGATGCCGAACTCGCCGAGCGTTCCGGCGGGCCAGTCGATGGCGCTTTCGGTCGAGCGGCCGCTGGTTTCGAGCGTGAGTCGGGCTCGACCGTTGCTCACGACGCCGGTCGTGGTTTGCGCCGCTCCGGCCACGGTCATGGTGTTACGAAACTTCCGCACCTCGCCGGCGGGCGTTTCCCAGGAAACGTCATGCATCGCTTGCTCGATCGTCTGCCCGCTCCGTTTGAGAGTCATATTGCCGGTCAATTCAATCCGTACGATCGGTTCGCCATTGAGAACGTCGTGATAATAGGCCCCGTGCGTGTGGCCGATCTTCGAGTCTTGGAAGTAGTGCTCCTCCCAGAATTCCCGAAACGGCGGCGGGCCTGACGGTTGAGCGGGCGCGACCGAGCCGAATGGTGACGGCCCGGTGCCGGCGGCATTGGTCGGACCTGGGGCGGTGCCGGCCGTTTGGCTGCCCAAGGGTTGAGGGCCGGCGACGGGTTGCGGGCCGCAGCCGACTTGGAGCAACGTCGCGACCAGGATGATCGCCGTCTGACCGAGGCCGTAGAGTCGTCGCATCGCTTCTCCTTAAGCTTGCCGGCGGGAACCGGCTTCGCAGGCGTTTCCCAAGCTACCAACGGGCCCCAAATTTCGCGTATGGAGCGACGGCTGACCACAGCTGCCGCATAACTCGAAAATCTTGCCGCAGATGTGTGAACGCCGCCCGGGCGGGATGCGTATCGGTATGTGTGAGGGGGATTGAACGGGAACTAGGACGGTTCCGCCGCAAGCTCTTGCAAGATGCTCCGCGGCTGCGAGGTGGTCGGCTTAGGTCGACCCGGCGATGCGGAACGTCTATACGAGCGAGCGGCCGGCAAAGTTCGCCGGTAGCCGCGATTGGCGCGGCGCAGCGTTGCCGCAAACCGAGCCGAATTCTACGGCCGGCGAATCGACGGAGCTAGCTCGGTGCTAGACTTCAGCGTGAGTTCGACGCCGAGGACATAAGTGTCCAAGGCCGCCGAAATCACCCCCTTCGAGGGCCTGAAGTTCGGACGAATCAGGGGTCGCGAGGAACGGTCTGTAACGACTATTCCGTCCGGCCGGCCTGGGCCGTGATTAGCCGCAGTCGGGCTGAAAAAGCTCACCGGCCTAATGAAAAGTAACCTAGGGTTCAACAGGGGCGGACGCTTCCGCAACCAACACAAATCGCCGCCGCGGAAGCGGTTACAGTGAGCTGGTAAGAGATCCATGGGATTCATCAAACGATTTTTCAAGAACGTGCTTCGCGAAGGGGCCCAACAACCCCTGCCGAATACCGGCAGCAGCTTCGAGCGCGTGACCGACGAGGCCCTTGAGACCCATCTGGGCGTCGTTCGTTACGGCGAGTTCGTGCTGACCGACGCCGTTCGTCCGTCGTACGACTTGCAAGTCGTGCCGACGGCCGGCTACCGACACGATGTTTACAACGATGCCGAGAACAAAGCCTCGGT
>JAFLCO010000510.1 GCA_017303535.1 Planctomycetota bacterium | reverse complement strand
TGAACCGCTACGCGGCACGACAGCGAGGTCGGGCGCAGGCCCGGGCGCGCAAGCGTCGCCGACCATGCGACCGGCCGCCGCTACCGTGATCGAAACGGCTCAGCAGCCTCGCCGCAACTCCATTCTCAACTGAGCGACATGCCGCGAACCGACCTGAATTCGAAGCCGCTCTCGCTGCAGGCCGTTTGGCTCGCTGCGCTGATGGCGGTGCTCTGCCTCGGCGGTTCGGCGATCGCCGAGCGGTGGTCGCTCTTCGGCGGCCTCGCCAAGCCCGTCAATTACGAAACGGTGAACTCGCCGCAGATCCCCGAACAGCAATTCGTCCAACCGTCGGAAACGGCGTTCGGCGAACCGCTGCCGCCGTCGGGCAATCCAGCGAGCCCCGGCCCGATCGTCGACCATTCGCATGTGAGCGGAATGTACATGGCCGCACCGCCGGGCCTTTCGCCGGCCGCGCCATACCCGATTTCCGGCATCGACTGCAACGGTCCTTGTTCAAACGGTTGCTGCAACGGCGAACTCGGCTGGGGCGCGATGCGGCCGCTCGATTGGCAACCGTACGCCCAAGGCGAGTATGTCGGCCACGCGCGGCAGGCGCATGTCGGCGAGTACCGACTGCGAGTCGACGACCAGCTCGAATTTGTCTTCCGGCTCACGCGCGAGGAGACGTCGCACCCGTACCAGTTAAACGTCGGCGACGAGATTCGAGTCGAGTCGTTTACCGACCCGCTCTTGAATCGCGACTTGCTCATCCAACCCGACGGCACGATCACGCTGCGGCTCGTCGGCCAGGTGAAGGCCACGCGGCAAACGGTCGTGCAACTCCGCGAACAGATCGAAGAACTGTACTCCAAGTACTACAAAATCCCGTCGATCACGGTGACTCCGCTCAAGGTCAACACCAAGCTCGAAGACTTGCGGGCCACGGTCGATGCGCGAGCCGGTGCCGGCGGTCAGAATCGCCAAGCCAAGGTCACGCCGGAAGGGACGATCGCGCTGCCGGCCGTCGGCAATGTGCCGGTGCAAGGTTTGACGCTCGGCGAACTCAAACGCGAACTCGACCAGCGGTACGCCGCCGAAGTCGAAGGGATCGAAGTCACGCCCGTGTTGCTGCAACGCGCTCCACGGTACGTGTTTGTGCTCGGCGAAGTCCGCACGCCCGGCCGGTTCGTGCTCGACGGCCCCACGACGGTCATGCAATCGATTGCGATGGCCGGCGGTTGGAACGTCGGCGCAAACACGCGACAGATCGTCGTCTTCCGCCGCGGCGACGATTGGCGGCTCATGGCGACGATGCTCGATCTCCGCGGCGCGCTGTATGGCAAAACGCCGTGCCCCGCGGACGAACTCTGGATCAACGACGCCGACATTGTCGTCGTGCCGAAATCGCCGATCTTGGTCGCCGACGACTTCATCAACCTCGTGTTCACACGCGGGCTATACGGTGTGGCGCCGTTCAGCGTCGGCACGAACTTCTCGTTCCTGAACACGCTCTCGACGGTGCCGTAACTTACGACGGTAGCGGCCTAATCGTCGAGCCGCAGGTCGCGCTCTTTTAGGCCGAGTTCGTCGGAGAGCAGCGCGTCGATTTCGAATTCGGGTTGTTGACGTACCAGCGGGCTCGGTTGCTTATCCTTGCCGCTAGGGCGCGGGTCGGCGACCGGCACAATGACCAGCTGTTCGCAAACCGGGCAGCGCCCCTTCTTGCCGGCCCGAGCGTCGGGCACAACCAGCCGATGGCCGAGCGGGCAGTAGAAGTGAATCGCCATTCGCAGAGTTCCGAAAACCAACGGCCGAGCGCCGACGACGATTTCGACGCATCCCTAGAAGCAAGTTTCCGCAGCGGTCGGCCTTCGGTCAAGTTTTTGCCTATTCTTCGGCGAAAACTTGCGTTCCCTCTTCCTTCGTCACCGGCAGCTTCATGTCGTCGGACGTGAGCTGCACGAGGCAGCGGTGGTCGCCCGCTTTAAGGCATTGAGCACGGACGACGAATGTCGTTTCGCTCTTGGCCGGCAACTGCGGCAAGGCTTGGAACTGAATCTGGCGACCAGCGGCCGAGTACTTCGCCGGTCCTTCCGCATCGACGGCCTTGAAGCCTTCGGGCAACGTGACGGTGAGCTGGACGTTCGTCGCTTCCTTCGAGCCTTGATTAGCGACAAGGATCTCATATTCGGTCTCGCCGCCGACTTCGATCGGGTCGACCGTGTCGCCGACTTGGAACACGATCGAGGCCACGCCTTCGACGAGCACGGCCTCTTCCTTGCGGGCCGAAATGCCGCGATCAGCCGACGACTCGACGCGGAAAAGTTGCTGGCCCGGCTCCACGGGCAACGCCGTGAGCGAGACGGTGCCGCGTTGTTGCGGCGGGAGTTCTTCCAAGAGCCAGCGAACGCTGTGAGTTTCCTGGTCGTATTCGCCGTGGTTGTCGGCGTCGACGAATTGCATGCCGCGCGGCAAATACGTGGCCAGCTCGACTTCGCGCGCCGCGGCGGTGCCGGGATTCGTCAGCGACACGGTGTACGTCGCCTGCCGATCGAGGAACCGCCGTTTCGGGCCTTCGATGTCGACGGCCAGCGCCGGCGCGACGATCTCAAATTGCGTTTTGGTTTCGGCGGCGACGCGACCGTCGCCTTTGCCGTGAATCACGTTCATGCAAGCCCCGGCCTTGACGGCCCGCAGCGCGAGTTCCAGCTCGCGCGTTTCGCCCGGCTGAAGGTCGCCGATTTCGTATTCGAGTTCGCCGCCGGCGGCATGCTCCATGCCCGAGGGAACGACTTCCGTCAGATAAACGCCGGTCGCCGCCCCCGTGCCGGGATTGAAGACGCGAATCTTGAGCGGCACCTCGTCGCCGACCATCACGCTACGCGGCGCGGAGACTTCGATGGCCAAGTCGGGCTTGGTGCAGACCGTGCGCGCCGACGCGGATGCGGCGAAGTGGACCGTCGCGACGCTGCCGATTTCTCCTTCGGTCGTCGGCATCAGCTCAACCTGCACCGTTGCTTCGTCGCCCGGTCGTAAGGCGCCGAGTTGCCAAATAAGTTGACCGTTCGTTCCGGTCGCCGCTTTCGGTGTGCTGGAGGTGAGCTGCGTGCCGTGCGGAACAATGTCGTGGATCTCGACATTGTTGGCCACGGAGTTGCCGGTGTTGCGCACGACGATTTCAAACACGGCCGGCTTGCCGATTTGGATTTCCGGCGGCGCGAACTTTTCGACGACGAGCGTCGGCGTCTGCGCGCCTTCGAGAGCTTGTTCGCCCGGCTTGCCGGTTCCGGCGGGGCCTGCCACAGGCATCGAAAAGGTGCGCGGTGGGGAAGTTTCCGTGGTCGGTGTCGTGTGGACGGGCTCGGCCGCCGCCGGTTGCGCGGCAAACGGCACCGGAGCGCTGCGCGCGGCGGGCGGGTTGTCGAACGAGCGTGGGGGCGGCGCGGCGATCGGCGCGGAAGCCGTCGGCGTTGCGGTTGCGGTCGGCATGCTGGAAGCCGGAGTGTATGCCGACGACGGCGGCAATGACGACGGAGC
>JAFLCO010000051.1 GCA_017303535.1 Planctomycetota bacterium | reverse complement strand
CCGCGGACTCGGGGGAGTGTCCGCGGCTCTAAATTCGGCCTGCGACCCTAGAGATCGCGGCGACAAAACGTTCGCGCGTCGACCTAGTCGGCGACGTACGGCAGCAGGGCCATGAACCGAGCCCGCTTGATCGCGGCGCTGACGGCGTGTTGGCTGGCGGCGGTGCAACCGCTCTTGCGGCGGCCGATGATCTTGCCTTGCCGGCTCACGAGCTTCGAGAGCAGTTCCAAGTCCTTGTAGTCGACGAACATCGGGCGCGGACGCTTGCCGTCGACGAAGATCGGGTCCTTGCGCTTCGTGCGGACCGTGCTCTTGCTGCGCTTACGACCACCCGGACGACCGCCGGGACCACCACTGCGTTCACCACCGCCACCGTAGCTCATTGCACAAATCCCAACACGACTATGTCTAACTTGCCCGCGACGACAAAACGGCTCTGTCGCCCGCAGCGAATAATTGCGAGCTACGCAGTGTAGCGAAACCGACGGGAGGGGTCAAAGGCGCCGCGGCGGCAATTGGCTGAAATTCCCGACGGCCCGCCGATTTGCGGCCCGGAACCCTATGCATCGGCCGGCAGTCCGGGGAAGTTTGGGGATTGTTAGCCCGAAGTTTGTTTTCCCCGGCAACCATCAGCAGGGCCGGCCGTTGCTTGTCAGTCTTTTTAGGCTCTATTTACGATTTGGGCCGGTCCGCACGACGGGCTACCCACGAGCAGGGCGGTTTCGCAACCGTTTGCGATTTCGCCCGCTCCCGAACGCCGAAACTTCACTCCCGGCCGCCGACGGAAATAATTGCCGGGCAAGACTTTGTGAGCATCTCTATGGGAATAATCACCCGGACTTCGACCACCCTGACTTCAGGCCCGGCCGGCGGTGCCGCCTCGCCGGATAGCGGCATCGTCATCGAAACTCGAGGCCTGGCCAAGGTTTACAAAGATTTCTGGGGTCGTGAGAAGGTGCGGGCTCTCAAAGGGCTCGATCTCCAGGTTCGCCAAGGGGAAATCTTCGGGCTGCTCGGCCCCAACGGCTCGGGCAAGACCACGACGATCAAGCTGCTGCTCGGTCTGCTGTTTCCCTCCAGCGGCCAGGCCTATGTACTCGGCAAGGCTGCGACCGACGTCACCAAGAACGAACGGATCGGCTACCTGCCCGAGGAGTCGTACCTCTACAAGTTTCTGAACGCCGAGGAGACGCTCGACTTCTACGGCCGACTCTTCAAGCTTCCTAAGGCTGTTCGCAAGGAGCGCATCGCCCAACTGCTGGACCTCGTGAGGATTTCGGGAGCCCGCAAGCGGCAGCTGCGCGAATACTCCAAGGGTATGACGCGCCGCATCGGGCTGGCTCAGGCCCTGATCAACGACCCCGACTTAATCATTCTCGACGAACCGACCACGGGGCTCGACCCGATCGGCTGCCGCGAGATGAAGGATCTGATCATCGACTTGAAGCGGCGCGGCAAGACCGTGCTGATGTGCAGCCACCTCTTGGCCGACGTGCAGGACGTCTGCGATCGGATCGCCGTGCTGCACCAGGGCGAATTGAAGGAACTCGGCCGGGTCGACAGCTTGCTCAAGGTGCGCGACGTGACGGAGATTCGCGCCACGGGCATGAGCGAAGAGTGCAAGCGCGAAGTGCTCGCCGTCATCGAGCGCCACCAAGGGAAGGTGCAGCGCGTCGATCATCCGACGACGACGCTCGAAGAGCTGTTTCTGGAAATCGTGCAAGACGCCGAAGCGCGGCCGGGTCGCCGGGCCGGGGAAAACTAAAGGCCTCGACCATGACGATCCTTGCTCTTGCTACGTCCGACACGCTTACCTGGCTCACGAACGTCGCCGTGATCGGCGGCGTCGCGCTCTTGGTTTGTTTCTTGTTTGCGCTGCCGCGCTACGGCGTCCTCGGCGCCGGCGACAAGATTTTCTCCACGCTGCAGTCGGCATTCGGCGACTTGCTGTACCTCTCGCCCCGCCGCACCTTGGCGATGGCGTATCTCGCCGTCAAAGAGTCGGTCCGTAAGCAGGCGATCGTCGGACTCATTTTGTTCTTGCTGGTGCTGGCGCTGGCGCTCTGGTTTCTTGATCCCGACCAAAGTGATCCGTCCCCGCTGTACATCACGTTCGTGCTGTCGGCGGTGAACTATCTGATTTTGCTGATGGCCGTGATCACCAGCGCCTTCAGCCTGCCGACCGATATGAAGAATCGGACGATTTACACGATCGTCACCAAGCCGGTTCGGCCGAGCGAAGTGATTCTAGGCCGCATCCTGGGCTTCACGGCCGTCTGCACCGTGCCGCTCGTGGTCATGGGGCTGAGCAGCTACTTCTTCGTCGTCCGCTCGCTCGACCATACTCATGTGGTGAGCGAATCGGACCTGCGCGTGATTTCACCGCAGGAACTCACGATCGCGCGGCTGCCGGCAGGTTCGAAAGAAGGAACGACCTCGGTCGATCGCGGCCACTCGCATCGCATCATTCTCAACGCCGCCGGCGAGGGCGTGACGGAAATGGGAGACTCGACGCGCATCGCCGACGATGAAGCCGAGAATTTCACCGAACGGTTCGGGCAGAGCCACCATCACAAAGTGACGGCCGTCGACCGCAACGGCAAGCGGACGTATGTCGTCGGGCCGGCCGAAGGGCAGTTTCATGCCCGCGTGCCGATTCGCGGCGAGTTGAAGTTCCGCGGCATGGACGGGGCCGTGAACACCGAAGGCGTGAACGTCGGCAACTGGACCAAGCGCGGATATGTGACCGGCGGTACGCTGTCGGCGGCCATCTATACGTTTCACGATGTCGATGAAGCCGTGTTTCCCGAAGGACTGCGGCTGCAGATGGACATCCGCCTTTTCCGCACCACGAAGCTCGGGCTCAATAGGCCTGTGCTCGGCAGCATCGTGCTGAAGAACCCGCTCACGGGTTTGGCGAGCGCCCCTCGCAATTTTTCGGCTCGCGAATATTACACGCTCGATCATTTCGTGCCGCGCAAGCTAACCGACGCCGCCGGCAAAGAACTGGACTTGTTTCGTGACTTGGTTCACGACGGCAGCGTGGTGCTGGAACTGCAGTGCATTCCGCGATCGCAGTTTTTCGGCGTGGGTCCGGAAGACGTTTATCTGCTGGCTCGCGAAGGCCGGTTCGACGTGAACTTCGCCAAGGCGTTTCTCGGCATTTGGCTGCAGATGGTGCTGACGATCGTGCTGGGCGTGGTGTGGAGCACCTTCTTGAGCGGCCCGGTGGCGATGCTGGCCACGGCTGTGTCGATCATCGGGGCCGTGTTGAAGCCGACGCTGGTAAAGATTGCCGAAGGAGATCTCTACGGCACGTCGGTCAAGAGCGGCGGAATGTTGGAGTCGGCGGTCCGCGTGGTCAGCCAGAAATCGGCAGCGATGGAACTCGACGCCGGAACGACGACCGACGTCATTCTCTGGATCGACGGCGTCTTGGCCCACGCCATCCGGCGGTTGCTCGACTTTATCCCGGACTTCTCGGCGATGAGCGACATCGGCTCGATCGCCCGCGGCTTCGACGTACCGCCGCAATTGCTTTGGGAGCACGTGCTGCAAACCGGCGGCTTCGCGATTCCTTTATTCCTGATCGGCTTCTTGGTGTTCAAGCTCGTCGAGGTGGCGAAATGAACGCGGGCTTTCAACGCAAAATCGTTTATCTGGTGCTCATCGCGCTGCTGCTGGTGCCGCTCTCGATGCTCGGCAAACCGGCCGCGGTGGCGGAAGTCGGCGGCGATTCGGGCGGCGGCAAACTGGCGGACCTGCGCGAAGAGTACAAGCTCGGTCAGGCACAAGTGGGTAAGATCGATCCGACGTCGAGCGCTTTGCGCTACGTCTCGCTCGGCTTGCACGGCGTTGCCGTTTGCATCATGCAGCAAAAGGCCGACGAATTTCAGAAGCAGGAAGATTGGATCAGCTTGGCCGCCGTGCTGAACCAGATGACGTATTTGCAGCCGTACTACGTGAAGGTCTGGTCGCATCAGGCCTGGAACATCTCGTACAACGTCGCCTCGCAATGGGACGATTACCGCGAGAAGTACTTCTGGGTCGTTCGCGGCTTCAAGCTGCTGCACACCGGCATGCAGTACAACGAACTTGAGCCGATGTTCCCCTACGACCTCGGCTGGCACCTGGGCCACAAGCTCGGACAGTCGGACGAAAAGAACGAGTATCGCAAGTTGTTCGCGGCCGATAAGACCTCGCGCGCCGACTTGTTGCCGCTCGTCGCCGACATCGACGGCGGCTGGGGCGAAGAACGCGATAGTTGGCTCTATTCAAAGCGTTACCTTCGCTTCGCACAACAAATGGTCGATCGCCGCGGCGCGATCTTACGCTCGATTTCTCCGGAAAACTTCCACGTTCACATCCCGCTTACGCAGGCCAACTACGCGCAAACGATCTCAGACGAAGGTGTGACGGGCGACAAAGCCAAGGGGGCTTGGCGGCAGTCGGAGCTCGATTGGCGCGAACTCGCCGCCCGTGAGTTCCCCTCCGAGCACGGCTTCTTTTATCGCATCGATCAAGGTCCGAAGGCGGCCGAAGATCTTAAGGAAACGCTGGCAAAGCTGGAGAATCTCGAGCCGGGCCTGCGCGAGAAGATCACCGACGAAAAGCGGGCCGCGCTCTCCGACGAACAGCGTAAGGCGCTGGCCGTACCGACGGATGCGCGGACCGTCGCCGAAAGCCGGCTCGCCTACCAAGCCGAACTTGCGACGGTCGTCACCAATTATGAAGTGGCCGAGCGCATGCCCGCACAGAAACGGGAAGCCGCCCAGAAATTGGCGGACGAAGCCTTCCGCTTGGCTCGGCTCGTCGACGCGGTCGACGGCAGCAAGAATATCTACAAGTTCGACTACTGGCTCGAGCGCAGCGAGATGGAACAAACGGCCGACGCCCTGACGGCCCGCGAACTCTTCTATCAGGCCCTGCGCGATTCGAACGACAACCCTTGGAAAGCTCGCAAGACTTTCGAGGAGGCCTTCTCCCGCTGGAGGAAAATCCTCGATAAGTACCCGGCGATGATCGACGACCGCACGGCGTATGAGGTGAAAGATCACATCGACTCGTACCGCGCCGTGCTGAAGCAACTCGACGAACCGTTCGAGCGCTCGAAGTTCGTGTTGCGCGACTTGCTCGACAAGATCGAGCCGCTGGAGTAGCAGCGTTTTGCGCCGCAACCGGCCTTCGAGTCTTGCGGGGGCGATTGGCTCGCAACGCCGGCACCTGCATGCCGGCGAATGAGCGACATTGCTTCACCGGCGACGGGGCGTTATATCGTCGCTCCGTCGCCGTGCTGTTTCCGGGGCGACCGCGTCAACTTCGTCGATTTTCGCCAAGGATGGCATTATGTGCTGCCGCTCGGTTGGATGGTTTCTTGGGTTTTGCGCCCTCGTGGTTGCGGTTGAATCCACGTTTGCCCAGGCACCGGCCGTCGTTAAACCAGCGGCTCCCGCCGCTTTACCGATCACGAGCGCCTCGCCGCTTTCCGCGAACGCCGCGCCGACTGCAGGCTCAGAGGAGGAAGGCGATCCGTTCAGCGAAACGCTGATGATCACCACGGTCTCGTTTCTCAATCAATCGTACGTAAGCATCGGTATCCTGGCCGATGCGGCCGGTAAAGACGCGTTCGAAGAACAAGAGCTGGCCGACCTGCTCGACCTGCATCACACGCTGGCCGAACAAGTGGAAGAGCAACTGAGCGTGCTCGCCAAAGCGCCGGGCATGGACGCCGCGGACACGGCGGCGATTAACGAACTCGTCAAGCTCGCGCAGCTCAACAAATGGCAATGCGAGGCACTCGCGGCCATTTACGGCGGCGACGACTCGAAGCAAGTCGTGTGGCAGCAACTTCGCGAAGCCGCCTACAAGGAATTGGCCAAGTACTCCGACGAAGAAGAAGCCTCGTCGACTCCGGCAGCCTCCGCGACTCCTCCGAGCACGAAGCCCGCGGCGACGACCGCAAACGCTCCCGCGACGACGACCAAGTAAGTACGCCGGACCACGGCATGAAATCAGCGTGCTGGGAGCGAGTGCTCTCCGCGCTTCGCCGCGGCGTGGGCCTCTTTCGTATCGACGGGAATGCCCGGATCACCTTGTGACGCCATCCAGCGGTCTAGCTCCGCGCTCAGCCGCTGTTTGACGTCCGCATATTCCGGCCGCTCCGCTAGGTTGGTCATCTCCGCCGGGTCGTTGGCCGTGTCGTAAAGTTCTTCGGCCGGGCGGCGCATGTAGCGCTGCACGAGTTGATAGGTCTTTGGATTGTCCGCGGCGGTCGCCATCCACGACGGCCAATACGCGTTGTGGGCCGCACTGCCGCCGAGCAAGCCCATGAGATGCTTCTCGATGTACAGTTCGCCGGGCGTGAGATTGCGAATGTAGCGCAGCCGGCCGTCGGTCACCGAGCGCACCGGATAGGCGGGCCCTTCCGGAATGTTGTTGTGCGCGGCATAGGCGAACGGGCGATGTTCGTTCTTCTCGCCGCGCAGCACGGCGGCGAAGCTCGTGCCGTCGAACGATGTGTTCGCCGCACCGCCCGCGAGTTCGACGAGCGTCGGGGCGACGTCCGCGTACTGCACGATCGCATCGGTGCGCTTGCCCGCGGCGATCCGTTGCGGCCAGCGCGCGACGAGGGCCGTGTGCAACCCGGTGTCCCAGCAGGTCCATTTGTTGCCGGGAAACTGCGAACCTTGCTCGCCGGCGAAAATCACGAGCGTATCGTCGGACAGCCCGGCTTCGTCGAGCGCGCTAAGGATCTCGCCGACCTGGCCGTCCATATACGTGATCTCCGCCAAGTACTTCGCAAAGTCTTCGCGCGTCTTCGGCGTATCCGCGAGGTTCGGCGGTAACACAAGCTTGGCCGGCGGGTACTTGGAAGCGTCGCCCATGACCCACGGCACATGCGGCTCGGTCAGTCCGATCACGAGGCAAAACGGCTTGCCGGCGTCGCGCGTGATGAACTCCTTCACGCCGCCGAGGTCGTGCGGCCGGGTCGGATCGCGCACGGCGTTGGCGTCGAAGCCCGGCACGTCTTCAAACGGAAAGCACTCGCGCGGAGCGACGTGAACTTTGCCCGCGATGCCGACGCGGTATCCCAACGGCCGCAAATGTTGAGGCAAGCTTTGTGTGCCCGCTCGACTCGCGCTGTGGTTCCAAGCGCAGCCGTTGCGCAAGGGAAACTGGCCCGTATAAAGCTCGGCCCGGCAGGGCTGGCACATCGCCGCGCTCACATACGCGCGGTTGAACGTCAGGCCTTGGGCCGCGAAGCGATCGATGTTCGGCGTGCGCGCGTTCTTGCCGCCGTAGAGCGGCAAATCGCTGAACGTGCAATCGTCGGCCAGGATGACGAGCATGTTCGGCGATGCGGCGCAGCCTCGTCCGGCGTCCGCAACGACGACGCTCGCGACAATCGCGACGACGTAAACCACTCGCGTCCATAGCGCGAAATAAGCGGCGACAGTTCGGTGATTCATGGTTGATCGATCTTTCTGTTTAGGCGGCGTTGCTTGGGTTCGGAGCCTGTCGCACCTAATGCACGCGCTTCGTCTTGTGGCAACGATTCATTCCAGGCGAGCACGGCCTTTGTGAGTCGGGCGACGACCTCGGGATGTTTCGCCGCCAGGTTTGTCCGCTCACCACGATCCACAATCAGGTGGTAAAGCTCGGGCTTCCCGCCGTCGAACTCGCAGAGCAGTTTCCATTCGCCTTCGCGCACGGCAAGATCAGACAACGGGCCCGCCCCATAGGCCGACTTACGATCGGGCGGACGCCGCCAGAAAAGCGGCGCAGTGCGAGAGGCAGTGCTTTTTCCGACGAGCACGGCCGACAAATCTTCGCCGTCGAAGTTCGTCGACGCATCAGGCGCAACACCGGCGACGGCCATCAACGAGGGCACCAAATCCATGACGCTCAAAACGGTCTCTTCGTTCGTCGATCCGGCCTTCTCGCGCTCGATCAGTCCCGGCCCCCAGGCAATCAGCGGCGAACGCACGCCCCCTTCATAGAGCGAGGCTTTGTGGCCACGCAACGGGCCGGCACTTCCCGCACCCGGCTCGTGACCGTTGTCGGAGCAAAAGAGAATGAGCGTGTTGTCGCGCAGCGCCGGCGAACTGCGAACCAATTCAAAGAGCCGCCCCAACTGTCGATCCATCGCTTCCAACACCGCCAGATACAGCTCGCGCCGGCCGCCGTCGCCCCATTGCGAAGTCGGCGGCCACCACGGACCGTGAACGTCGTCGGGCCAAACGTTCACGTAAAACGGCTTACCGTCGGCAACCGCGCGACCGATAAACGCCGCCGCGGCATTTGCAAAACCTCCAGTGATCTCGCTGCGCTGCATCCACACGACCGGTCCGCCCAGCCGCTCGGCGTCGGCCCAAATGCGGCCGGATTCCTTGTCGCCGGGCTTCAGCGTCAGCGGCAGAAGCTTCGCTCCCAGGCCTTCGAAATTGGTCAGCGTCTCGTCGAAGCCATAGGCGGTGATCGGCGGAGCATCGGCGACGTCGCGCTGGCCGCCGAGATGCCACTTGCCAAAATGGCCGGTCGCGTAGCCGTGCCGATGCAACATGCGCGGCAGCGTCGGCGCCTCCGGATCGAGCCAGTTCGCCACTCCGCGACGCTCGTTGTCGGCCCGATTGTTGAGAAACGAAGTGATCCGCCAGCGCTGCGGATAAGTCCCCGTCGTTAGCGCACAGCGCGAGGGCGAGCAGATCGGCGAATTCACGTAGAACTGCGTGAAGCGAATTCCCTCGGCGGCCAAACGATCGATGTGCGGCGTCGCGGCTTCCGTGTTGCCGAAGCAAGAGAGATCGCCCCAGCCCAGGTCGTCGACGAACACCATGATGATGTTCGGCGGCGAGGCGACGGCGATCGCCGGCCCGACGAGAAACACGACAACAAGCGGTAACAGCACGCAGGCGTTCCGAAACATCATGAGCGGGCCTTCTTCTTTCCGGCTCCGGCTTTTGCTCCGCCCAGCGGCCACGGCCTGACGCCGACGCGCTTGGCCCAGGCATCCCACTCGGCCGCCATTTCCTTGACGCGCCCCGGATGCCGGTCCGCCAGATCATGCATCTCTGTCCGATCGGCCGCGACGTCGTAAAGCTCCCAATCGCCGGGATGCTTAGAAACGAGCTTCCAATCGCCGTCGCGCACCGCCCGGTTCCCTTCGTGCTCCCAATACAGCAGCCGTTTTGGCAACTGCGCGTCCGAAGCAGTCAGAACCGGACGTAGAGATACTCCTTGCGCCGGAGTAACGGCCTGCCCCTCGCGCACCGTCGGGTAGGTCGCGCCGGCCAAGTCGATACAGGTCGCCATGATGTCGACCAGATGCGCCGGCGTGCGGACCATCCGGCCGGCTTCCTGATCATTCGCACTCTTCGCCGCTGGAATGCCGGCCGGCCAGTGCGCCACGAGCGGCGTGCTGATGCCTCCCTCGTGGCTCCAATGTTTGTACTCGCGAAACGGCGTGTTGCTGACGTTGGCCCACGCCTGCCCGTAGCCGATGTAGGTATCGGCCCCGCCCGGCATCACGCCCGCTCCTTGCCGCATCGGAAACCCGTCGCGCGTCTGCTTGGGAATCATGTCCGGCTGCAGATAGTCGTTCGAGAGCGGCGACAGCGTCGGCGTGTCGCCGCGCGCGACATACGGGCCGTTGCGCCCCATCCCTTCGGCGCAGCCGCCGTTGTCCTGCAGAAACAGAATCAGCGTATTCTCCAACTGGCCGTTTTGCCGCAACGTTTCGACCAGCCGCCCGATGCCTTGATCCATGCAGTCGATCATTGCCGCGTAAACTTCCATGCAGCGCGTTTCCCATGCCTTGTTCTCGACTTGGTTCCAATCGCCGGCCTGCGGCGCGGCTTGCCAACGTGAATCGAGCAGGCCGAGTCGCTTCATTTTCTCCAGCCGCGCCGTGCGAATCGCCTCATAGCCCGAGTCGTACTTGCCACGATATTTCGCGATGTCGGCCGGCTTGGCGTGCATCGGCCAGTGGGCTGCGGTGTGCGCGACGTACAGAAAGAACGGCTTGTCGGGCGTGTCGCGCTGATGCTCGGCCACGAATCGCGCCGCATGATCGTTGATGGCGTCGGTGTAGTAAAACTCCTGCGGCTCGTACTCCTTATCCGTAAACGGCGAGATGAACGCGTCGTCGCGCACCAGCGTGTTCGGGTCGAAGAAGCTGCCGGCGCCGTGGATCGTGCCGTAGAAGCGATCGAAGCCGCGCCGGCGGGGCCAATTCGATTTGTCGGCGTCACCCGCGGGCCGCGTCTTCTTCGTCACGTGCCATTTGCCGACGGCGTACGTCGCGTAGCCCGCCGGCTTCAGCACCTCGGCGATCGTCACCGACTTCGGGCTCAAGTCGCCGGCGTAAGCTTCGCCCGCGACTGCGCTGCGGTCTTCCATCATGTGCCCGATGCCGGCCTGATGCGAATAGAGTCCGGTGAGCAGCGCGGCCCGCGTCGGGCAACAACGGGCCGTGTTGTAATACTGCGTGAAGCGCACGCCGTCGCGAGCCAACGCATCGAGATTCGGCGTGGCGATTTCGCCGCCGTAGCAACCGAGGTCGGAATAGCCCATATCGTCCGACATGATGACGACGATGTTCGGCCGCTTCCCCGCGGCAGGTTCGGCGGCCATCGCCGGGATGTTGACTAGCGCGGCGAGGACGAAGGCGGCGACGATCGTGACGGCCGAGAAGCGGCGACGAACGGGCGTGGCGGGCATGCAAACTCTCGCGAAAACGGAGGACGATGGAAGTGGGTTCGTTGATACGACGCGCGCGGCCCGGCCAATATCGGCCCCGCCCGCGGCAGCGTCAATCGCCGGACTGCCCAAGGTGAGCGGGAGCGGTCGCCTTCTTGTCTTAGCCCCCGTTGAAAGCGGCGCAGCCGCATACGCCGGGGGCGGCGTCAAACAATCCGCGATGTCGACAGTTTGATCGACGCTGCCCCGGGCGACTCGCCCGGGGCTAAGACACACTCCCAATTGCCGAGCATAAATCACCTTCTGTAGGGAACGCCCTCCGTGGCGTTCCGTCCGTCGTTCTTGCAACAGATTTGCAACAACCTCCAAATTGCCAGTGCGTACATCGGAGCCCGAGATGTACGCACCCTTAGTTCTAAGTGAAGCGGTGCGCACTTTGTCGACCTCGATGTACGCACCCCCACAAAAATGTACGCACGTACGGTAGCGCGGTTGTAATTGCAAAACGATTGACGATAAGGCGCGTTGCCGAGTAGAAATCACCATTTCACAAACGGCGCGACCGAAATCCCTCTCCCACCGGGAGAGGGTGCCCGAAGGGCGGGTGAGGGTGACGTCGTCTAAAGGTTGGCTCGGATGTTTCATGGTCTTGGTCCTTAGCCCCCGGTTCTTCAAACCGGGGGCAATGCGGGTTTGTTCTGGGTTCAGCATCGATAATCAGCGGAAAACGGCCATATCCCCTCGCTTGCGCTTCGGGGCTAGTATGCGCGTCCACGCCGCTTGCGATTTCGCATCGCTTGCCCCCGGTTTGAAGAACCGGGGGCTAAGGTCGGCGCACAATGCGCGCAGCGGCGCATTGCGTAGTTTCCCAGATTTCGCCCGCGGATTCCAAGCAACTTTTGGCCGGCCCGCATTTTGTGGTCGCTCGGCGGCCGAGTACAAAATGGCCGCCGGCCAAAAACGCGCTTGATTCGTGCGCGCCGATCGGCGTGGCCAAAAACGTTCTTGACTTCTTACTTCCGCTTCGCCGTCGCATGTTTCCCGACGATGCCTCCCGGAGGCAGCGCCTCCGGATGACGGGCCAGGATCGCCCGCAACGCGTCGACGACCTCCGGCTGCGACGCCGCGAGGTTCTCCGTTTCCAGCGGATCCGTCGCGTAGTCGTACAGTTCCAACTCCGCCGAATCGGCCGCCGCGCCGGGCTGTTTCCACTCGACGAGTCGATAACGGTCGGTGCGAACGGCTCGCCCGATGCGATCACCGCGAGGAAAGCAATGATAGGCATGATCACGAACCGCGGCCGCCGGATCGCGAAGCACCGGTACGAGGCTCACGCCGTCGATCGGTTGAGGGCCCGCGGGGGGCGGCAAGCCGGCGAGTTCGGCGAGCGTCGGAAAGACGTCGACCGTTTCGGCAAGTTGCTTCGACGAAGCTCCGGCCTTGGCGACTTCGGGCGCGACGATGATCAGCGGAATCCGATTGGCCTGCTCGTAATTCGTGTGCTTCGTCCAGATGCCGTGGTCCCCCAGGTGCCAGCCGTGGTCGCCCCAGAGCACCACGAGCGTGTTGCGTGCGAGGTCGAGCCTGTCCAGTTCGTCGAGCAGACGACCGAGCTGCGCGTCCATATAGCTGACGCACGCGTAATAGGCGTGAATCAGTTCCCGTTGGGTTTTCTCCGCCCTTAGGCTCTCGATCGTGAGCGGATCGTAGTTCACGATCTCGCCGCCGATCTTGCCCGCGTAGCCGGGAGCGCCTTTCGGTTCGCGCTGAAACGGCGCGAGCGGAAACTTCGCCGGATCGTGCAGGTCGAAATATTTCCGCGGCGCCGTCAGCGGCAGGTGCGGCTTGACGAACCCGACGGCGAGAAACAGCGGCGTGCCGCGCTCCTTGGCCGCGCGCAGCCGGCGAATCGCTTCGGCGGCGATCCGTCCGTCGGCGTAGGCGTCGTCGGCGACGTCCGTCGTCTCGATGGCCGCGCCGCGCGGCAGCTTGTTGATCGCGCCGAGCCGTTGGTTCGTGAACAACGCCTCCTCACGCGTCAGTTGCCCGCCCGCCGAGTTTGTGGGGTCGAGATACTCGACGACTTTCTCCTTGTGCGTCGGCACCGACCAAGAGGCGTCGTCGTCATGGTTGCCGTGCCCGGTGTGAAACAACTTGCCGACGGCCTCGGTCCGATAGCCGTGCCGCAGGAAGTGCTGCGGCAGCGTGACGGCGTCGGGCACCGCAGCCCGAAAGTTCCGCGACAGCGAATAAATGCCCAGCGACGTCGAGCGCGAGCCGAGCATCAGATTATTGCGCGACGGCGCGCAGACCGACTGATTGCAATAGGCCAAGTCGAACCGCACGCCGCGGGCCGCCAAGCGGTCGATGTTCGGCGTGATCGCGAGTTTGTCGCCGTAGCAGCCGAGCGCCGGCTTGAGATCGTCGACGCAAATCAAGAGCACGTTCGGCCGCTCGGCGGCGCAGACGAAGCCGGCCGACACACAGTAGGCGATTGCCCAGCAGGCCGAGATTCGCAGACGTATCACGGCCGACATCGTGGGCATAAGACGAACCCTTGTCATGGCGCCGCGGCGAGCGCCGATTTGCCTACTCGACGCTCCAAATCTTCACGTCGTCCACGACCGCGTTGCGCGGCACGGCCAAACGCAGCATCCGCTTCGTGGGATGGGCGATGCCCGGCGACGCCAGTTCGCCGACCGGCCGGCCGTCGATCGCCAGCGACAGCCGATCGCCGGCGATCCGCGCTTCAGCGACGTACCACTTGCCGACCTCGAGCGGATTCGGCGTGGTCTTGCTCTTGCCTTTGAGAGCCGCTTGTTGCTCCGCGCTCAGCGGCTGCTTGGCCTGGCGAGCCTCGCGAATATCCAGCCGCATGTTGCCCGTCTTCAGATCCTGCAACTGCACGTCTTTCACGCCGATCCGCACGGCGCACAGATGGCCCGCATGAACTTCCTTGCACTGCAGATCGGCGAAGTTCAAGCCGAGGCTGTCGCGCTCGTCTTCCAGCTTGAACTTCACGCGGACGACGCCGTCGCGAAATTCGGCCGGATGCGTGACCGACGCGGCGTGATCGGCCTCGGCATGCGTGAAGATATACAGTGCCCCGTCGCGCAGGTCGACTTGCTTGTTCCCCTTTGCGCGGCTTTTGCTGTTGGTGCCCCAGCCGTTGCCCGGTTCGTCGGTCTTCTCCTGCGACTCGTTCCGCTCGAACGAGTCTTCGAAGATCAACCGGCCAGGCTCATCGGCCGCAAACGCACTCGAAGCTACGAGCGCGGCGAAAAACAAAGTGAGCGAACTTTTCATCGTTGAATATTCCGTGTGCAGGGGGCGTTTGAAAACCGTCGACGTCGACTACAGTTCCCGCACCCAAATGTTGCGGAACCGCGTCGGGTTGCCGTGGTTCTGCAAGGAGAACGGCAGCTTCGCCGGGTGCTTCGAGTAGGCCGGCGGGCGATCGTAGAACGTCCCCCCTTCGAGCTCGAAATGGTTCTGCACCAGCACGCCGTTGTGCAACACGGTCACTGCGGCCGGCTTCACGACTTGGCCTGCGGCGTCGAACTCCGGAGCGCGGAAGATGATGTCGTACGTTTGCCACTCGCCCGGGCCGCGCGAGGCGTTGACCAGCGGCGGACGTTGCTTGTAGATCGAGGCGGCTTGGCCGTCGAAGTAGGTCTTGTTGCCGTAGCTGTCGAGGATCTGCACTTCGTAGATGCCCATCAGGTAGACGCCGCTGTTGCCGCGACCTTGCCCCTCGCCCTTCACTTCCTGCGGCGTGGCCCATTCGATGTGCAACTGGCAACTGCCGAAGGCCCGTTTCGACGTGACGCCCCCTTTACCGCCGACCGTCGCGGCGCCGTCGGCCACGGTCCACCCTTCGCCGCCGCTAAATTCCTTGGCGAGGTCCTGGCCGTCGAACAGCACGATCGCATCGGAGGGCGGACCACCGTTTTCACCCGGGGTGACGATCTTTGGCTCGTCCCACTTCTTGCCGCTAACGTACTCGCGGCTCACCTTCGCGGCCGGCTTCTTCTTGTCTGCCGATTTCTTTGCGGCATCCGGCTTCTTGGCGTCCGGTTTCTTCGTCGCAGGCTTTTCGGCTGCCGGCTTCTCAGTCTTCTCGGCGGCGACCGACTGTTCCTTCTTGGCGGCCGGTTTGTCTTCGGCGTAAACCGCCGCGGTCGAGAGCCCAACGACGAGCGAACAAGCGCCGATGCGGCGTAAGAAATCGAGAGCGAGCATATCAATCTTCCTCAAGGAGCGGGGAGCGGGCGATGGGCGGGAAACGACAGTATGAACCGCGGGGATGTCGGAAGCAATGTAACAGGCACACTCCGTGTGCCGTCGGTCGCCAAAAAAATCGCCGTACTGCCGAGACTTAGAACGGCGGTCGTCCGCGCGGTTGCGAGTTTACGAAACGGGCGGCGATGTGGACCGACGGGCGACGGCACACGGAGTGTGGCTGTTACATTGCCCGCCTAAGCCAAGATCTCGTGCAGCACTTCGCCGAAGACGTCGGTTAGCCGGAAGTCGCGGCCGCCGAAGCGGTACGTCAGCCGTTTATGGTCGACGCCCAGCAGGTGCAGCATCGTCGCGTGCAGGTCGTGGATTTCGCATTTGTTCTCGACGGCGAAGTAGCCCCAGTCGTCGGTGCGGCCATAGGTGGAACCGCCGCGCACGCCGCCGCCGGCCAACCACATCGTGAAACCGTAAGGGTTGTGATCGCGGCCGTCGGTCCCTTGAGCCATCGGCGTGCGACCGAACTCGCCGCCCCAAATCACGAGAGTCTCGTCGAGCAGACCCCGACTCTTGAGGTCTTTCAATAAGCCCGCGGTCCCTTGATCGACGGCCAGACAGTTGCGCTCGTGCCCTTCCTTCAGCTTGCCGTGCTGATCCCAACGGTCGGTGCCGACGCTCGGGCAGGTGACTTCGATGAACCGCACCCCGCGCTCGACCAGCCGCCGCGCGGCGAGGCACATCGTGCCGAAGATTCGCGTCGGTTCGTATTCGGCTTCGAGCCCGTACAGCTTGCGCGTCGCCTGCGTTTCGCGCGCGACGTCCATTGCCTCCGGCACGGCCCCTTGCATACGGTAGGCCAACTCGAAATTGGCGACCGCCGATTCGAGCGCATCATCGCGGCCGCGCTCGGCGAGATGGGCCCGATCGAGCTTGCGCAGCAGCGCGAGCTTGTTCTCTTGCAACTCGGCCGAAGCTTCGCGCGGCGTAACGTCGGCGACGGCGGTCTTCCCCGCCTTAAACACCGAGCCTTGAAACGTGGCGGGCAAGAAACCGGAGCCGAACGCGTCGAGCCCGCCGGGAGGGATCAGGCCGCCGTTGAGCACGACGAAGCCGGGCAGATTTTGCGTCTCGCTGCCGAGGCCGTACGTCGTCCAAGCTCCCATGCTCGGCCGGCCTTGCAAGCCGGAGCCGGAGTGTAGGAAGTAGTTGGCGAAGGTGTGCTCGCTGAAGTTCGAAGTCATCGACCGCACGACGCACAGATCATCGGCGCAACTCGCCGTGTGCGGCAACAGATCGCTCACCGGCAGGCCGCACTCGCCGTAGTTTTTGAACTTCCAATGCGACTGCAGCACCTTGCCGACGTTGGCGAACTGCGTGGGCGGCGTCTTCAGCTTGATCGGGTTACCGTGCTCCCGCGCCAACAGCGGCTTCGGATCGAACGTGTCGATCTGCGACGGCCCGCCGTCCATGTAGAGGAAGATGACGCTCTTGGCCCGCGCCGCGTGATGCAGGCCGGGCTTTGTCGGCTCTGCCGCGCCGAAGGCCGAGTCGTTCAGCAAGCCCGCCAAGGCCGCACCGCCGAACCCGCCGGCGCAGCGGGCCAACATTTCGCGACGAGTCTGCGGCAGGTGGTGAAAGTTGCGGCAGTGCATGGCGATTGTTCGTTTACGGGATGAAAATGAACTCTTTCGTATTCAGCAGCACATGCGCGTAGTCGGCCCACACGCGAACTTCGTCGACGGGTGCGGCATCAGCGTTTGCGGCGACGTAGCTCTTACGTTGCTCCGCCATGAATTCCAAACCGGCGGCGATTTCTTCGGCCGACGGCTCACGGGCGAATGCCTCGCGATAGAGCAGGCCGATCCGCTGTTCCGGCAGCGCGCTCTTGTCGGCGAGCAGTCGCTTGGCCCAATGCTCGGCCAAGAGCGTCGGCAACTCGCCGTTCATCAGCGAGAGCGACTGTTGCGGCACGTTCGACGTGCTCCGCCGGCCGACGCTCGTAAACGGCGTCGGATAGTCGAACGCTTGAAACATGGGGTTCAAGAAGTTCCGCCGCACCTTGAGATAGATGCTGCGGCGACCGTTGCCGTCGAGCGGGCCCGATTGCGGCTTGCCCCGGCCGTCCATAAACGGCGTGATGTACGTTTCCACGCTGGGTCCGAACAAAGTGCGATCGAGCCGCCCGGATACGGCCAACATCGCATCGCGCACAATCTCCCCTTCGAGCCGCTTGGCATTGGCCCGATGCAGCAACTTGTTCAACGGATCAACGACCGAGGCATCCGCGATCTGTCTCCCCTCGCCCCCTTGGGGGAGAGGGGCCGGGGGTGAGGGGGCTGACTCGCCAACCACCGCACCATCACCAACCGACACCATTTCTACCCGGCTCGACATCCTATAAGCCCGCGACGTCACAAGCGTACGAATCATCCGTTTGACCGACCAACCATCGTCCATGAACTGCTGTGCCAAGTAATCCAGCAATTCCGGATGCGTCGGCAACTCTCCCATCGCGCCGAAGTTGTCGACCGTGCGGACGAGGCCCTGCCCGAAGAGGTGCTGCCACAAACGGTTGACCATCACCCGGGCCGGCAGCGGATCGCTCCGGTCGACCAACCGCTCGGCCAGCGCGAGCCGACCGCCGGAATTGCCGTAAGCCGGCGGAGTCTCGCCGTCGATCGCCTCCAAAAACCGCCGCGGCACCAGCTCGCCGACGGTCCGATGATTGCCGCGAATCAGCACATATTCGTCGACCGCCGAACCTTCCCAAGCCGCCGGCGCCGTCGGCCCGATCGGCTTCGCCTGCTTCCACAAGGCCTCGCGCTTGGCGA
Source organism: Planctomycetota bacterium (assembly GCA_017303535.1). Taxonomy (GTDB): domain Bacteria; phylum Planctomycetota; class Planctomycetia; order Pirellulales; family PNKZ01; genus PNKZ01. Next base: position 8,595 of record JAFLCO010000051.1, on the reverse strand, counting down.
AGTAGTCGGCCAAGCGCGACTCGACGCCTGCGCTCGGCGTGGCAATCAATTCCGGCCGTTTGAGCATCCAGTCGATCATGGCCGCCGGCAACGGTCGATGAGCTCGCGCCGGATCGGCGACGGCTTCCGCCATTTCCGCCATCGCCGTTTGTATGCCCTTTGCGAACTTGCCGGCCTGCTGCTCCGGTTCGAGCTTGGCTAGCGCCGGTAGGTTGAGTCGGTCGAGCCATTGCTGCGAATCTGCGACGTAGTCGGCTTCGGGAATGAACAGCTCGTAGCGCAGCGTCGGGCTTGCCGGTTCGTTCAGTTCCACCACGCCGAGCAAGGCCATCTCACTCGAATGCTTCTCTTTCGCTTGGTCCGACTCCAGCGGCGAGAACTCCAGATGCAGTCGCTGACCGACGTACGCGCTGAGATCATGTTCGACGAAGGTCGGAGTGCGACCGTCGCCGTCGAACCGCTTGATGAGCTGTCCGTGGAGCGGCCCGTTATTCAATCGATGCGAAGCAACGCAGGCATAAACGTGCCCGCTGCCGCGCACCAAATAACGCAGCTTGCCGGTGGTGAGCGTGAACGTCGGCGTCTTGAGCGTGCGTCCGGCCTGCGCCCAATTCACGCGGCCGGGACCGCTATCGCCGACGACGGCTTCGGCGAGCGCGGACCAGCGTAAATCGGCCACCGCCGCGCGTTGCGGCGCAACCGCCGTGATGGGCCGTGCGGCATCGCGGCCGATGCTCAAGGCGCCGACTTCCCGCGGCGCGCCGCCGAAGACGAGCCCGTCCTCGAGCCATTGCCCGGGTTGCGGTCGGGTAAAGTCGATGACAACGCGTGGCGGTCGTGCGCTTGTTGCGTCCGTCGATGCTCCGCCGAGCGCGCGTGTCACCGGAAGTTTTGCTGTACGGAGGTAATCAACCCACGGACGAAGCGTTTCGTGCGGCGCATTGGCTGAAGCGAGATACTCATACCACGCCGCGAGTCGTACGGCGTCGAGATCGAACTCTTGCGCGGCTGCCGCAACGGCGGCCGTTAGCGCTGTTTCGACATCTCCGTCCGCGGCGCGCACCGCAGCTTCCACTTCGCGCGCAGCCAGCAAGTAGCGATCGAGCTTATCCAGCACCGGGCGCCAGAGTTCGAGTTGGGCCGCGCGTACGGCCGCTTCGTGTTCGCGGTCGAGTACCGCGATTTGCTGGGCGATGCGTTTATTGTGCTCGGCCGTTTCGAAGGCCGCTTGGCGTTGGCTCATGCCGAGCACGAAGCCGGCCGTCGCGTAGTAGTCTTTGGTCGAGAGGGCGTCGAACTTGTGGTCGTGGCAGCGGGCACAAGCGAGCGTGAGCCCGAGGAAGGTCTTCGACATGACGTCGATCTTGTTATCGACACGGTCGGTTTCGTCTTGGCGGATATCCACGGGCGAGTGAACCTCTTCGCCGAGGAACCAAAAGCCGGTGCCCAGAATTGACTCGTTCGACTCGTTCCCGCCGGTTTGCGGCCGGCGGCGCGGCTCCGGCAAGAGATCGCCCGCCAAATGTTCGACGACAAACCGATCGTACGGCACGTCGGCATTTAAGGCGCGAATGACGTAGTCGCGGTATTGAAAGGCGTTCGGGATGGCGTGGTCGAACTCGTGCCCGCGGGTTTCGGCGTAGCGCACCAGATCGAGCCAGTGACGAGCCCAACGTTCGCCGAAGTGGGGCGACGCGAGCAGGCGATCGACCGTCGCGCCATAGACGGCTTCGCGGGCCGCGTCGTCTATCGCATGGCCGTAGTCGCGTACAAAGGCGGCCGTTTCGTCAGGCGTCGGCGGTAGGCCGATCAGATCGTACGACAACCGGCGAACGACCTCATACGGCTCGGCCTCGCGTGCCGGCCGGAGCCCGGCTTCTTCCAGCTTCTGCAACAAGAATCGATCGACGGCCCCGCGCGGCCACGCTTGGTCATGCGTCTGCGGCGGCGGCACGGCGCGGATCGGCTGAAAGCACCAATGCTTGGCCCGCTCCGCGAGGTCGAACTTCTTGACGGCCGCCGTCTCGGGCTTTCGTTGCTCGCTTGCAGGCGCGGGAGCACCGACGCTCACCCACTTCTCGAACGCCGCCACGACGTCGTCGGGCATTTTGCCTTTCGGCGGCATCTGAAAGTTGACGTCGTCGTAGCGAATGGCCTGAACGAGCAGACTGGCGTCGGGATCGCCCGGCACAATCGACGGCCCTTGATCGCCGCCGCGCAACATCGCCGCGACGCTATCCAACTGCAGGCTCGCCTCCTGCTTGTCAGGCCCGTGACACTTTAAGCAATGTTCGACGAGCGCGGGCCGAATCTTCTTTTCGTACAGCTCAACGCCGGCGTCGTCGGCCCCGGCCTCTGCAGACCAGGCGCGACCGTGCGCAAGCGCGGCCGTCGCGCAGAGCACGACGAGCGACAATCGCAAGAGTTTCGCAACGACACGAGCGGGCATGGCGGGCAACCCTCGCGCGGCGGACGTTCGATGGTGGGCGGGAAGAAACGAGGCGGGAACCGCCGCGAGGCGGAGAATCTATTCTAATCGCCGCAAGCGCCGAACGAAAACAGATAGATAGTCGTCCGTTCAATAGCCCCAGGTGAATACCTGGGGCGAATCGTCGAACGATAAGCGGCGCGCATTCCCTGGATATTCATCCGGGGCTATGGAACGGAGGCGAACGGCGAATTCACATCGTCGCCGGCGAGTGCGAGCGTTAGCTCGGCATCGAGCGATGGAAATGGACGTGCTTCCACGCGCCGCCGATCTTTTGCCACACGCGGGTTTCTTCCACGGCCACGGTCACCGGGCTGCCGCCGGCGTCGAGTTTTTGATTCAGGCGAATGTAGCTGAGCACCGCGGCGTCGGCGCCCATCATCCGCACATGCGGCGACGCCATCGTCACTTGCGTACCGACGGCGGGCTTCGGCGAGCCGGCGCCGAGATCGAAGTAGAACTTGTGAAACGGCATCCCTTCCACGACGTGCCCGCGCGCTTCCGGCTCGAAGCAAGTGATGGTCGGGTCGCACAGGTCGGCGTAGGTCTTCCAATCGCCGCCGACAATCGCGACCAGCAGCTTTTGGTTCAGGGCGAGAAGTTCGGTTTGAGCGTCGGGCATGGCGGAGTTGTCCGTTGTCAGTAGTCAGTTGTTATTTTTGCTCGGCGTCGAGCGTTCTTAAAGCTTCAAAAGCCCCAAGCGCACGAGCTTATCTCGGCATTCGTCCCGTTCGCGGTTGCGGGCCATGTCGACCCAGGTCGGGTCTTGCACGGCCATGAAGTCGGCTTCGTCGGCCGTCGCTTTACCGGCCGCGGCGACGTGAGCCGTGAGCCGGGCGATGAGTTCGACGTCGAGCCGCGTGAGGAACATCGCGTTCTGGCGGTAATCGACGAACGCCTCCCACACGAGCGGGAAAAGTTTCTTGACGATCCCTTCGCCGATCGCCGTGGCATAGTCGCGAATCTCCAGCTGCGCGTGCGAGTCCATTCGCAGGGCCAGGAAGTGCAGCAGGTTGTGCAGGTCGACTTTCCAGTACGCCTCGGTGTAGGTCGAGAGCGGCAAATCCTTCCGAGCCTGCTCGCGGGCCACACCCAGTTCGATGCGCCGCTCGTAAAGCTTGCGGGCATCTTCTTGCAGCTTCTCTTCCGTAAGCGAAAGCTCCGCGCCGACCTCGGTCGGCAACATGCCTGCGCTCCCTTGACGGTTGTTGGCCGCTTGCGAGCGCCATTGGTCGTGGGGCGTGCGCTGGGCGGCATCGATCGCCAGCGAGTAGCGCGTGGAGTATTCGTTGACGTTCGCCGTACGGTGGCGAATCCACTGCCGCCAAGTATCCATCGGCACACGGCAGAGCAGCTTCACTTCGGCCATTTCAAACGGCGTGCTGTGCCGATGCCGCATCAGGTAGCGGATCAGCCCGCGATCGTCGGAGACCTTGCGCGTTCCCTCGCCATAGCTGACCCGCGCGGCCTGCACCACGGCCTGATCGTCGCCCATGACGTCGACCAGACAGACGAAGCCGTCGTCGAGCACGGGAATCTTTTTCCAACGAAGTTCGTCGACCTGAGCGGCGTTGGTAGGCATGCGGGAATGCTTGGAAGAAAGTTTCTAAAGGGTAGCCCAGGTTGCTCGCAACCTGGGCGAAGCAAGAGGCAAACGAACAATCGACGGCAGGCGACGAGTTGCCTCTCGTGAACCCAGGTTGACAAGCAACCTGGGCCACCCACGTATCTGTGCGAATCAACCGTCGCCACGACCTACCGCAACCGGCCCGCCCTGGCGAAACGGCCCATTGTAGCAACCGCGCCAACGGCTCGTTAGGGGCGGGAAACATGCGGAAAAACCGCATGGCGCGCGGCCTCCGGCAGATCGCCATCAGCCGATCAGCGACGTTCCGCCCCGCACTTCTTTCACGATCATTTGAATGAAGTGAATCTTGCGCAGCACGGGACGCGACAGGACGAACGGATAGAAATCGTGCTGACCCATGCTGCGGGCCAGTTCGTTGAGCACCGTCGTCATTTGCACCCAGGAATTCACCAGCAGGATCACACGCTCCGCGTCCGGTTGCTCCGGATCGTAAAGGTCTTTCACCGAAAACGGTTCGATCGCTTGCTCGACGTCTTCTCCGCACAACCCGAAGCGGAGGGCCGTGTCGAGGCTGTCGACCACGTGCAGATAGTGGGCCCAGCTTTCGGCCCAATCTTCCCAAGGGTGAACCGACGCGTACGACGTGATGTATTGGTCGGCCCAGTTGGGCGGCGGGCCTTGTTCGTAGTTGCGCTGGAGTGCGGCGGCGTAGTCCTGTCGCTCGTCGCCGAAGAGCGCGCGGAACTTCTCGAGCCACGGCGTACCGTCGACGAGTCGGTCCCAGTAGTAATGTCCGACCTCGTGGCGAAAGTGGCCGAGCAGCGTACGGTACGGTTCGCGCATCTCGTGGCGAGTTTTTTCGCGCACCGAATCGTCGGCCTCTTCGACATTGAGCGTGATCAGCCCCGCCGCATGGCCCGTGAGTACGCGAGGGCCTTCCGGCGGCGAGCGCAGAAAATCGAACATCACGCCGCGCTCGACGTTTTCGCTCACTTTCGATTCGACCGGCAAGCCAAGGCTGAGCAATTGCGCGACGAGTCGGCGTTTGGCATTCTCGATCTTGCGCCACCAGAGCCCGTTGTTTTCGTCGTCGAGTTGCGGAATCGTCCGATTCAAACGACAGGATCGGCAGAGCGTTTCCTCTTCGTCGGCCCGAGTGAGCCAATTGCATCCGGCCGGCGACGCGAAGTTCTCGCACCGCCGCCAAACGATCGGCTCGATGTCCTCGCCTTCGTTTGCGACGACCGTCCAAGTATCAGGCTCGGCGGCCGGCTCCAAGGCTCGCACTTGTTGCAGCTCGGGCTCATAGCCGAGCGGCGTCTTGCAGCCGAGGCAAAGGCTGTTGTGAAAGTAAACTGGTCGGCCGCAGCGACAACGAAACGAACTCCGCCGGCCCGACGGCTCGTCCGACTTCCAGGCTTCGACAAGCCGCTTGGTGATGGCTTCTAAGATGTTGCGCATGGTGAGAAAGTCGTTGAAGTGCTGCCGAGAACGTTGCGGCGCGGCTAATTGATTCCAATACGGAATCAAGGTCGGCACGGAGAAATCAATAGTGATACCTGAGCTGCGCGATCAGCAGAGATTTCCCGTCGATCTTATATACAATGCGGTGTTCGTCGGTGATGCGGCGCGACCAGTACCCGGCCAGCGCGTGGCGAAGCGGCTCAGGCTTGCCGATGCCTTCAAACGGCGTCCGCATTGTTTCCTTGATTAAGGCGTTGATGCGGCGGAGGATGGCTTTGTCGGTCGCCTGCCAGTGCAGATAGTCTTCCCACGCTTGCTCGGAGAAGACGAGGGTCATTCCGCCAGCTTCCGCCGCTTGCCACGCCCGGCTTCCAGCGCGGCGACCGATTCCAACAATCGTCGGGCATTCTTCGGCGACCGCAAGAGATAGGCGGTCTCTTCGAGCGAGCGGAAGTCTTCCAGAGAAATCATCACCACCGACTGCTCGCCGCTACGCGTGATCAGCAGGGGCTCGTGATCGTCGCAAACCCGATCCATCGTCCGGGCCAAATTAGCCCGTGCGGAAGTGTAAGTGATCGCATCCATAGGTTGCCTCCGGTATGTACATGATACTGTACAACATCCTGGGGGTCGCGTCCAGCCGGCTTCTGCGCGCAGCGAAATTATGGGCTGTAGCTTTCCGTACAGCTTAGAATAGTTCGCATGCTCCGAGCGTCGTTGTTACGCTTGTCTCCCGCCTCTCCTCCCGCCTTGCTCCTCTCGAGCCTTCCGCTCGTTCATCTCCTCAGTGCAGAGCGCTTCGCCGCGAATCATCCATGAACTACTTTCGACTTCTATTCGTTCTCGGTTTTTTTTCTTCGGCCGTGGCCGCCGGCGGCGCTGAGCGATTCATCGTTCGCGACGGTCGGCCTGAGGCTGAGATCGTCATTGCGGAGCGGACGCAACGTACGGTTCGGCTGGCCGCCGATGAGTTGCAGACCGTCGTCAAGCAGATCACCGGGGCGCGATTGCCGATCGTCACGAAGCCGACCGCCGGGGCCGTGAAACTGTTCGTCGGTCGCAGTTCGTACACGGACGAACTCAAGATCACGGCCGACGAATTGAAGTTCGGCGCGTATCGGCTGGTCTCCGGCGACGACTGGCTCGTCTTCCTCGGCGACGACACCGACTTCGTGCCGCGCGAACCGTGGGCCCGCAACAACAACGACATCAAAAGCGGCAAGCTGCAAGCCGAGTGGGACAAGATCACCGGCGCTCTGTGGGGCGTACCGAACACCGGCCTCTACAAACATCGGCATCGCCTGCCCGCGCAAACCGGCTTGCCCGACGGTGCGGTCGTCGACCCAAAGGCCCCGCCGTTCGAACTCTGGGGGCTGGACGAACGGGGTTCCTATAACGCGGTCTGCGGCTACTTGAAAGGTCTCGGCGTACGCTGGTACTTGCCGGGCCCGTTGGGTGAAATCGTGCCGACGCTTGGCTCGCTGCCGCTGCCCAAAATCGACGAAACGGTGCAACCTGATTTTGAAATGCGTCGCTTCAACGTTCGCATGTCGACGGTTCCGGCCGATACGGCTCGCTGGGCTTTGCGGCTGGGCTTGCGCGATCCGGCCGACGTGCAGGTGGCCCACGGCATGGCGACGATGACCAGTCGCGACGAGATCTTTAAAGCCCATCCCGAGTGGTTCGCGCTCTACGGCGGCGTGCGGCGGTACCAGCCCGGCTACACCAAGAATCAGCTCTGCTATTCGAACGAAGAACTCTTCCAGGAAACGTTGCGCTACGTTCGCGCACAGTTTGATCAGTACGGCTACTCCGGCGTTTCGGTCATGCCGCCCGACGGCTACACCGCGATCTGCCAGTGCCCGCTCTGCGAAGGCAAAGACGAACCGCAACGCGGCTCGCGCGGTTTGGCGTCGAACCATGTGTGGGAATTCACGAATCGCGTGGCGAAGGAGATCGCCAAGACGCACCCGGACAAGCTCATCGTGAACTGCGCGTACGGCTGCTACACGGAGCCGCCGACCCATATTGAAAAGCTCGAGCCGAACGTGCAGGTCGTGATCGTCGGCGGTCGCCGGCCGCGGTCGAGCCGCGCGGAAGATCAGGAAGAGACTCGCCGACTCCGGGCCGCCTGGAAGGCCAAGACTGATCGACCGTACATGATCTTTGAGAACTACCCGATCACCGGCCGCGGCTGGTATCTGCCGGCGTACGTCGCGCGAACGATCGGCCGGAGCATTAACGAAACCAAGCGGGAATCGGCCGGCGAAGACATTTGGCTCAGCTTTGGCCCGACGTTTGAAAAAGAAGACCTCGGCTTCAATCACTTTCAGGTCTACTTCACCGCGGCCATGTACTGGGGCGGCAAGCAGCAAAACGTCGAGCCGTTGTTGGAGGAATACTGCCGGCTGTTCTACGGACCGGCGGCCGCGGAGATGCGGACGTTCTTCGATTATTGCGAAGCCCATTGGGCCGACATGGAAACCGATAAAGCCCTGGCCGATGAGGCGTTGCGCCTTTTCGCCGCGGCCAAAGCGAAGGCCGACTCCGGCACCGTATACGCGCAGCGGCTTGCGCTGGTGGATGACTTCTTGCACGGGCTGCGGAAGAAGTCGGCGCTGCTCGGTCAAAAGCGCGGGCCTGTGCCGACGCTGCGCATGGTCGGCGAGGCTAAAGACATCAAGATCGACGGCCGGCTCGACGACGCCTATTGGAAGAATTGCCCGGTTGCCGCCACGGCCCGATTGCGCGAATTGCAGACCGGCCGTGAAGCGATCTACGGCACGAGCGTGATGAGCGGTTGCGACGCCAACAGTGTGTACTTCGCGATTCGCTGCAATGAAAAGCCGGGGGAGAAGCTGAACGTCACGGCGGTGAAGAAAGAAGATGCCGCGATTTGGTACGGCGACCTCGTGGAGCTTTTAATCGAGACCGACGAGCATTCGTACTATCAGGTAGCGCTGAATCCCGGCGGGGCGCTGGTCGATTACGATCGCGGCGCCGACAAGAGCGGCTGGTCTGGTTGGGAATCGCAGGCCGAGTATGCCGTCGACGT
>JAFLCO010000509.1 GCA_017303535.1 Planctomycetota bacterium | reverse complement strand
CGGTCGACGTGCCGCTCGTCGGGGCCGCGGAAGCCGGGCCATTGCCGTTCGGCGAAAAGTTCCCGGAACTCGACTCACTGACGACCGGCCAGTGGTGGAACATCGCCGCCGCGCCGCAACCGCCGCGTGCCGCCGGTCGCAACCAAGGACAACCGCGCCGCGGCCCGTCGCCGCCGCCGTCGATGGACGTGCCGCGCAACGAAGTCGTCGCCTTCGCGCTTTACACGCAAAATGCCGGCGTTCTGAAAGTCACGGCGCAGCTTTTTCCGCTTAAGCCGGGTGAACCACGCGAGGTTCGCCTTGAGATTCAGAAGGACGGTAGGTGGATTGAAGCCGCTAAGGCGGAAGTTTTATACCCCGGCTGGGACGCACACTTCCGCGTTGAAAACTGGGACGGCTCTAAGGACATTCCGTATCGAGTTCGCCACGGCGCGGAAGCGATGTTCGAAGGCCTCGTGCGCCGCGATCCCGTCGATAAAGGCGTGATCGTCGTCGCCAATATGTCCTGCAATTCCAGCCGCACCAACGGACTCCGGCCGGAAATTATCGACAACCTCCGGCTGCAAGATCCCGACCTGCTCTTCTTTGCCGGCGATCAGACCTATCGCCACACGGAACATACGGCCGGATGGATCGAGTTTGGCCTGCAGTTTCGTGACGTTATGCGCGACCGGCCGACGATCAGCATCCCCGACGATCACGACGTCGGCCACGGCAACCTGTGGGGCGAAAACGGCAAGCAATCGACTATTTCCGGCGACGCCGACGGCGGTTATCGCTATCCGGTCGAATACGTCAACCAAGTGCAGCGGCAGCAATCGTGGCACCTGCCCGATCCGGTTGATCCGGCACCGGTCGAGCGCGGCATTACCGTCTACTTCACGCGACTTAAGCTCGGCGGCGTCGACTTCGCCATTCTCGAAGATCGCAAGTTCAAGAGCGGGCCCGCCGGTAAGATTCCGCAAATGGGCCCGCGGCCCGACCATATCAACGATCCTTCGTACGATCCAAAGTCGATCGACGTGGCCGGCCTAGAGTTGCTCGGCACACGGCAAGAAAAGTTCCTTGATGATTGGTCGCGGGATTGGGCCGACGTGCGAACGAAGGTCGTACTTTCGGCGACGGCCTTCTGCGGGGCCGTTCACCTGCACGGCAAGCCCGACAATCGCCTGCTGGCCGATCTCGATTGCAACGGCTGGCCGCAAACGCCGCGCAAACGAGCTTTGGAGCTGATCCGCAAAGCAAAAGCCGTGCATCTCTGCGGCGACCAGCACTTGGCCGTCGTCGTGAAACACGGCATCGACGAATTCGGCGACGGTCCGTACGCCTTCACGAGTCCTGCCTTGGTCAACACGATCTACGGCCGTTGGTGGCATCCGCTCAACGAAAAGCCGGGACCGAACGCCGTACCGAATAGCCCGCTCCCGTGGACCGGCGACTTCCTCGACGGGCTCGGCAACAAAATGACGGTCCTCGCCTATGCGAACCCGCCCGACATCACCGATGAAAAGCAACGGGCCGACGGCTACGGCCTGGCTCGCTTCGACAAGCGACAGGGCACGGTCACCTTCGAATGCTGGCCCCGCTTCAGCGATGCGAAGAAGGGAGACGCCGAGCAATTCCCCGGCTGGCCGATCACGGTGAAGATGGAAGAACGAGCCTGAAATTCGCCGTATTCTGCGGTTTTAGCGGCGTTTACTGGCCTTTACCGTCGCCGGCAATTTCGTCAGAATGCCGCACCACGATCGACGCTCGAGGCGCTGTTGGAGCGTTCTCAACAAGTAGCGGCGTTCCGCCACGGAACGTGAAACCATCGTGCCACAAATCGAGCTACGGACGGCTCGATCATCAGCAAGGAGTGCCCCGTGACGACCTCGATCTCCACCGCGTTTCGTGCGTTAGCTCTGCTCGGCCTGTTGGCCGTCCCCGCCGCCGCTCAACAAGCTCAACCGGCCCAAATCGCTTCGCCGGTCGCGATTCTCGACCTGCCGTACTTGTTCCGCAATCATCAGCGGTTCAAGCAAATGGACGAGGTGCTGAAGCAAGAGATCGGCGCCGCCGAACAACAATTCCTCGGCGAGCAAAAGTCGCTGAAGGACGAGGCCTCGAAGCTCGGTGAATTCCGTCCGAACACGCCGGAATACAAGCAACTCGAAGAGTCGCTGGCCCGCAAAGACGCCGACATCCAACTGCGCGTGAACGTCATGCGGAAGAACTTCGCCGAAAAGAAGGCGAAGAACTACTTTGAAATCTATCAAGAAGTGATGGCCTACGTGAGCTACCACGCTCGCCAAACGGGCGTCGTCCTCGTGCTCAACTTCAACGGCGATCCGATCGACGGCAGCAACCCGCAATCGGTCATCCAAGGCCTCAACAGCACGGTGCTCTACAAGCACTCGGGCGTCGACATCACGCCGATTATCCTCGACCTCTGCAATCGGGGCGTGGCCATTCCGCAAGAAACCGTGAACGGTCCGGCACAAACGTTGCCTCGCTAGAGCCGAAGCTCTCGCTCCTTGTCGTTCCTCGAAGTCCGCCGCGTTGCAGCGTCGTCCGGCGTTGCAACGCGTGTTTGACGTTCGGCGAACTCACTCCCCAGCAAGCTCTTCGGTAACTCTCTGATGTACGCACCACGACAGCAGCGCACGATTGCGCGCTCGGCGGTGGTCGCCGGTTACGGGTATTGGAGCGGAAGCGACGTCACCGTCGAATTCCGTCCCGCGCCGCCCGATTCCGGCGTCACCTTCGTTCGCCGCGATCTCGGCCCTGCCGCCCGCATTCCGGCGACGGTCGCCCACCGCATCGACGCGCAACGCCGCACGGTTCTCCGCGCAGGCGGCGTGTCGGTCGAGATGGTCGAGCACATAATGGCGGCGCTTTTCGGCCTGCACGTCGACAACTGCGAGGTCTGGGTCGACGCGCCGGAAATGCCTGGCTGCGACGGCTCCAGTCAAGCCTTCGTCGAAGCTTTGACCGCCGCCGAGTTCGTCGCGCAGCCTGCCATCCGCAGGGCCCTGGTCGTCCGCGAAACCACGCGGCTCGGCACGGCTGATTGCTGGATCGAGGCCCGGCCCAATCCCGCGGGTGCGCTCTCGCTGAAATTTCACCTCGACTATGGGCCCGGCAACAGCGTCGGCCGACAAACGCTGGCCCTGCCTGTGACGATCGACTCGTTCCGCCGCGAACTGGCGCCGAGTCGCACGTTCTTGCTTAAAAGCGAAGCCGACTGGCTCGTCTCGCAAGGCTTGGGCAAACGCACCACGCCGCGCGACTTGCTGATCTTCGATACCGCCGGACCGATCGACAACGAATTGCGATACCACGACGAATGCGTGCGGCACAAGTCGCTCGATCTCGTCGGCGATCTGGCGTTGGCCGGTTGCGACCTCATCGGCCACTTCGTCGCCTACCGCAGCGGTCACCGTTTGAACGCCGATCTCGTCCGAACTTTGTTAAGCGAAGTTGTGCCCACCGAAATTCGGCGCACCGCTTAGGAGCATTCCCATGGCCGTCTTCATC
>JAFLCO010000508.1 GCA_017303535.1 Planctomycetota bacterium | reverse complement strand
CGCCGGGCGACGGAGCCCCGCTTGCCCGTGCGGCCCGGCGTGGCGGGCGCGCTGCGCGTCGGATCGGCCGCGCCGACAAGCGGCGCACCGACTTCCGCCTTCGCAAGCCGCTCCGAACCGCGGGCCGCGTAGTCTTCCGAAAGTTCGAAACCGACGTAGCAGCGGCCGAGCTTCTTCGCGGTCACGAGCGTCGTCGCGCTGCCCGAGAACGGGTCGAGCACGACGTCCCCCTCATGCGAGCAGCAGCGAATGATCCGTCCCAGTAATTGCTCGGGCATTTGGCAACCGTGGAACCCGGCCCGCTCTTTGAACGTGCCCGCGACGCGCGGGAAGTACCAAGTATCTTCCTCGGGCGTGAAGCAATCGGCCATGTCCTGCGGCCGCAAAATCCAGGTGTCGTCCGGCAGCCGGCCGTGAGGATTGGCGCGCGAATCGTTGTAGACAAGCTGCCGAGCCGAGGGGATGCGGTTCTCGGCCGCTTCGGCGCGGAAGGTAAAGTTCGCCGCGTCCTTCACGAAGTAGAAAAGATGCGCATGCGATCGCGTGAACTTGTTCACGCAGTTGACGCCGAACGTGTAGTACCACACGACCCAGCTGCGGCAGGTGAAGCCGATCTCCTGGCTCGCCAGTTTCAACTCCGCCGCGTACTCGTCGCCGATCGCCAGCCAGAAGGTGCCGCTCGGCTTCAGCGCGCGGTGCACGGCCGTGATCCACTGCCGCGACCAATCGAGATAATGCTCATGCTCGCGACGGTCGTCGTACACGTCGTACTTGTAACCGATGTTGAACGGCGGATCGGCGAACGCCAAATCGACGCAACCCTCCGGCAACGCATTGAGCCCGGCGACGCAATCGCCCTGATGAATCCGATTCAGAAGATCGTGCGACATAAGACTGCGGGAGAGCAAAGAGCGAGAAGGCGCCGAGTCGGCGAAGTAAAGCCGAGCATTCTAACAAAAACGACGACCGGCGCAATTCGCGTGACTAGCCGCAAAAACGAGGGTTTTTCTAGTTCTACGGCGGCAGCGGGCGTTCGCTGAGCAGGTAGGCCAGTAGGTGCCGGAGCTCGTCGGGCGTTTTGATCAAGCCTTGCGGCATCGGCGAAAGCGTCGTGGGGGTACGCTCTTCGACTTGCTTCTTTGCCAGCGTTCGTCGTGAAGCGTCGGGCAGCAGAAGTTCCACGTTCTCAGTCGTTTCGGCCGTCACGAGGCCGGTGAGCGTGAGGCCGTCGTCGGTCGTGATTTGCTGGGCCCGAAACGGCTCGGCCACTTGCCGACTGGGCAAGAGCAGCGACTCGACCAAGTGCGGCACAGTAAACCTTCGCCGTGCTTCGAACAGGCTCGGAGCCCCGGCCGATTTCTGGTCGGGCACGATCGCATGGCACTTCGCGCACCCGAGCGTGCCGAAGAGTTTTCGGCCGGCGGCCGCGTCGCCCGAGAGATGCTCCTTGGTCCAATCCAACGAGAGAAACTCGGCGCCGATCGGCTGCACGCCGCCGGCGGCCGACGCGTCGCGCAACCGCGCGGCGAGCACGCCGGAGTCGAGTTTCTCCGGGACCGAAATCTCCAACGCTTCAGCAGATTCCAAGCTCAGGTGAAACGATTGGCCGTGGTGAACAAGTTTCCTTACGTCGGCGGAATCCGTTTGCACGCGAAGCAATAACTCATTGCTGCCGGGTTGCAAATCAACGATCCATGCGGTCGCCGCAGGCCACTGACGAAGCTCGTTGTCTTCGGTAGATCGAAATTCTCCCGGAGGTGCGATTTCCACTCGCGGCCCGCAATCTGAGCCGTTGACGAAAAGCTTAGACGGCCGGTCGAAAACGAACGTGGCCAGGGCCTTTTGCCGCGTGCCGCTGGTGGCGCGAAACGCGAAGTACGTCGAAATGCGCTCGCCCTCCTTTTCCGAAGCATGGCCGATTCGCAGTCCTTCGGCAGAGCTTTCCCAAGCGATCGAGCGTTTGCCGGCTTGATAGGAAGCAGAAAGATCGAGCGTGCCAAGTTCCGGAGGATGCGGCTTGCGAAGTTCAGTATCTTCGCCGTCGGGCCACGGTCCGAGCCGCCAAGCGTCTCGAACGGCGAGCGATTTGCCGGCCGCCAAACGTTTCAAGAGCACGTCTCGTCGCGTCTCTTCCACCAGCGGCTCGCTGCGCGCATCGTTCAAGAGCGACAAATAGTAGGCGGCCTGCAAACGCACGGCTTCGGACTTATCATCGAGCGCGGTCACGAGCAGCGAGAAGAGTTTCTCCTCGTCGTCGGTATGCGGCAACGTTTTCCAACGCTGAGCGATCGTGAAACTTCCGATCCGCGCAAAGTCGGCCAAGTCGACGGCTTCTTCCGAGCCCCAGAACTTTTGCTTCCGTTTGAAGAAGGAACTCTCCTGCGGATAGACCAGCGGCAGGTCGGCCGGGGGAACATAGTCGACCGGCGGGACTGTGAGTCGCCGTCCGATTCCTAGCGTCAATCGAATTCGATGTTCAACGCTCGATGCCTTTGAAAAATGCTGAGCGTACTCCCGCGGGGCGATCTTGGAGAACGTCCTGTTTACGCTCAACTGGCGTTCATAGGGAGTCTCGGGAAGACATCCCGTTCCGCGCACCGTAGCCGTGCTCCTAAACGGCTTCACGCTATCGTCGAACGTCACCAGACAAAGATCGCTTTGACAATATGGTGCGGCCATGTTGCCCGTCATGTAAACGGACGTCACAAACATTTCGCCGGTGCTGCCGACGGCAATTCCGACCGGTCGACAATTCTCCGCACCTTGCAGAAGAGTACGCTCCACGGCTCCGCTGTATCGTGCGTACGGAAGGTCGATCGTCGTGACTGAATGCCGATCCCAACGACAGTGAACCAGTTGGCCTACCAGCTTATCGGGCACGAAGAATGGGTAAGCCGCCAAGTCACACGGCACGCCGCGACCCAAGTCGCACATCGGCTCGATGAGGTCGAAACGGTCGGGGGTTTTCGACGCCATCCAGCCGCGCGGCCAACCGAAATCGATTCCTTTGACCACGTGCAGCAGTCGGGCCGGTGCATATTGATCGGCGCGGCTCTCATGGTCGTTGTCGTTGGTGATCAAAACTCCGCAATCGTCGAATGCCAACCCGACGGGGCCGCGCAGGCCGGTGGCAAAGACTTCGATCGCGCCCGTGTCGACGTCGAACTGCAGCACGGCCCCTTGCCCGCAGAAAGGCGTCTCGCGCCACGACTTGTCGACCTTGGAGAGGCGCGGTGCGGGTAAGACTCCGGTCGCTGACGCTCCCGGCTCACCGGCCTTCCCCCCTCCGCTCTCCCCCTTCCCCCTTGAGTAAAGAATCCAATGGCCCCAATGGTCCGGCCTGCTCCAATCGCCGAGGCCGAGCCAGGGGTCGCCGTGCGTGATGTAGAGCTTTCCGTCAGGCCCCCACGCCAAGCAATGAAAGCTCACGTGCAGGTCGAGCGGCAGGCCCCAGAGGATGCGCTCCGGTTTCAAATCGGTACGTTGCACGCGTCCCCTAGGCACTCGATAGAGCGCGTTGCAGGTGAGCAC
>JAFLCO010000507.1 GCA_017303535.1 Planctomycetota bacterium | reverse complement strand
AGTTAGGAGGAGTCAAAACCGGCCCCACGCCAAGACTTTGCGCCATCCGACGGTTTTGCGCTGCCCGGAAAGCCGGCCCAGTAGCGCGAGCGAACAATCCGCCGCCGGCAGTGTCGTGCTCGTTAAATTCGGGCAGATACGGCGGTTCGTGATGGTCGTAACGAAGTTTCGTGTCAAAAAGAACTGCACAACTTTGCCGGATATGACGATCTACGGAAACTATCGTCCGCTGCGTACCACATAGCGGACGGTGCAAGAGTGCCGTCGACGAACCGTCGTCGGGATGCCGTAACACGCGATTTCGCCGCAGCTTGCGCTCGGAGCGTTGCTCTGTGGCGGGGTCGCGGTGCGCGGGCATACCGTTTGCGACGTAAGTCGTTGACGCGCATGGGAGTTCATTGCGCGCTCCCGGTGCCGAGGCCGTTTCGGTTTTGCCGAACCGTCCTTGCCTGCTTGCGTACTATAGTTGGGACGCAACGGAGTTTCCGGCTCCTTTTGGCTCAACGGGTATCGACGTGGATAACAAGAAGCGGTTGGCTCAAAAACAAAGTACGAAGAAGGCTCCTGCCGCAAAACCTGCGGCCAAGGCAGCTCCTCGTGCGCGTGAGGAAAAACCCATGGCCGGAAAGGATTCCGCCGTTGTGAAGATGCGCGAATTGCTCGTGATGCGTCGCGACGCCTTGCGCAAGGCGCTAGCAGGCGACTTGAGCACGCTGACCGAACTCCGCGAAGGAACGGCCGGCGACGCCATCGACCAAGCCCTCGATTCGGCTCACCAAGAGCTGAATTCGCAGTTGGCCGAAGTCGAAAGCCGCGAACTGGCCAACATTGAAAACGCTCTGGAGCGGATGCGCGACGGGCAATACGGCGTTTGCGAAGGGTGCGAAAGCAAAATTCCCTTCGCTCGCTTGAGTGCTTTGCCCTATGCAACGCTTTGCATCGAATGCCAGCGGGTTGCCGAACGCGACGGTACCGCCACGGGCATGGAATTTATGGATTGGGGACGTTTGGTCGACGGCGGCGCCGTCGGCGGCGACGACTCCGCCTCGATCAACGACATCGAAATCGATGTTTCTTGATAATCCGTGAGTTCGGAGCAACAATTCACGAGGCGCGGGCCACTGCCGGCTCGCGTCTTTTGTTTTGTCGCCTGGAGCCGGATTATGTCGTCGCGGATTGTCGTCGGTTCTGAAACTTCCGCGCGTCGGCCGCTGACGGCCGTTCTCGGAGCGGCCTTCGTCTTTTGCGCCGCCGGATCTTCGGCAACGTCGGCTTGGGCTCAAGCCGAGTTTCAGCAGCCGCTTTATCGGCCGGAAGTTCGCGAGCAACTGTACCAGCAGCTCTTTCGCGACGTCGAAGCCCTCGAGCGGCAAGGCAACGTCCTAAAGACGGTCGTTAAGCTCGTCGGCCCGACGGTCGTACATATCGAAGCGAAGCGTAGCGAAGGAAGCCGGGTTTACGGCCGCAGCCGCACGGTCGAAGAGGCCGGCAGCGGCGTCATTTTGGAAATGAATTCCAAGCTCTACGTGCTCACCAACCGGCACGTGATCCGCGACGCGGCCTTGGGCGACATCAATATCGGCCTCTCCGACGGCCGGCTGATCCATCCCGAACGTGTCTGGTCGGACAAAGACACCGACGTCGCCGTGATGTCCGTCAACAACTCCACCGGCCTCGTATCCGCGCGCGTCGGCGATAGCGACAAGGTGGAGATCGGCGATTTCGCGATCGCCGTCGGCAGCCCGTTCGGCCTGAGCCATTCGGTGACCTACGGCATCATCAGCGCCAAGGGGCGCCGCGATCTCGAACTGGGCGACGGCACCGTCCGTTTCCAAGACTTCCTGCAGACCGACGCCGCGATCAATCCCGGCAACTCCGGCGGACCGCTGATTAGCCTCCGCGGCGAAGTGATCGGCATTAACACGGCCATCGCCAGCAACTCCGGCGGCAATGAAGGGATCGGCTTCAGCATTCCGATCAACATGGCGATGACGATCGCCAAGCAACTCGTGGAAACCGGTGCCGTGAGCCGCGCCTTTTTAGGAGTGACGCTCGACTCGAAGTTCAACGCCGACACGGCCACGAAACTCGGCTTGCCGCGCCGCATCGGTGCTCACGTGATTCGCATCACGCCCGGCTCGCCTGCTGAAGCGTCGGCCATTCAAGTGGGCGACGTGATCCTCAACTTCAACGGTATCCCGATCGACGACGACAGCCACCTGGTGAACATCATCAGCCTGACGAAAGTCGGCACCCAAGTCCCAGTCGGCCTCTTCCGTAGCGGCAAAACGCTCGAACTCAAGACCGTGGTCGGCGATTACGACCAATTCCTAAGAGCCGTCGAAGCCCAACGCAGCGGCACGGCGCCGTGACGACCCCGAAGGGGTCGCGGCTATTAGCCGGTGGTTGAGCGCAGCGACACCACCGGGTATCGATCGTCAAGATGCCGTGCACCCCGGGGGGGTGCCAGAATCGAGCATCTCAATCGAGATAGCGCGGATCATATTCCAAGCCGGCACGATTCAAGAGGTCGACTATCTCCTCGCGAAACGTCGTCCGCCAATGATGCTCGGTTTGATTTGCGATGTACCTGCGCACATCCTCGCGCGCTGTCGGACTTACGGTGAAGGCCGCATATCCTTCTTGCCAACCAAACTGCGCTTCGCAGACTTCTTCGTGAACCCAGGCCGACGATTGCTTCTTCAACTCACGGACGAAATCCGAAAGCCGATGACTGGGCGTTAGGCCGACAAGCAGATGCACATGATCCTCGACTCCTCCGACACTTTCGGGAAATGCATCGAGGCCTCCGACGGTACCCCCGAGGTAGGCGTGTAACCTTCCACGCCATGTGTCGGCGATAAACGGTCGACGGTTCTTTGTCGAGAATACGAGGTGGTAGTGCAGGATCGCGTAAGTTGACGGCATTTCACGTTGTCCCGGAAATCAACACCGAACATATCTGGCACCCCTCCGGGGTGCCCATAATCTATTAATGTATCCATATCCGGTGGTGGCGCTTCGCTTACCACCGGCTAATCGCTGCGAACCCTCCGGGTTCGGAGAGGGTTCGAAGATTGGCATCGTCGTTCACTGCCCGTTACAATCGCGCACGAGTTGCGATTCGATTACACGATTGGACAAGCGCTCACCTTCACATCGAGCCCCACACCATGGCCCCCATCGAAGCCGCGCTGCAGGCCCTCGCCGCTGAGCAGCATCCTGCGGATCCGGTCATCTTGCGGATGACGGCCCATCTTGGGCCGATGCGCGGTTCCGAAAGTTTCGCGCTGTTGAGCGACGGCACGGCCAAGAGTTGGGCCTTCGTGCCGAGCAAGGGCATCGGTAAGCAGGACCCGCACAAAGTCGTCGGGAATGTGGATGCCGCGACGCTCGCCGAGACGGCCCGGATGTTTCTGGCGATCGGCGTTCACACGCCGCCGGCGGATCCGCCGCCGCCGGGGGGCGCGGAAGGGGAGTTCGGCGTGCAAGTCGGCGAGGCCAAGACGTCGCTCCGCAAAGCAAGCTTCGCGATCAAGAAC
>JAFLCO010000506.1 GCA_017303535.1 Planctomycetota bacterium | reverse complement strand
GCTCGTCACCCCAAGATTCTTCCCGGCCACGATGAGCCCGCGGGTTTTCGACGGGATCAGCGAGCGAAGTGGCAGCATCGTCCGATCAGTGTCGGTATGCCAGTGCCGCTCTTTGGTGTGGACGAGCGTCCAGGTTTGCTTTGAATCATCGTTCAAGAAGATGCGACGCGTCGGATGAAAGTCGATGTTGAATTGATAGCCGAACATGCCGTCAGACGGCATCAACGCGGCCCAGCACTGATTGCCGTCGAAGTCGCGCACGTCCTGCTCGCGCACCATGTACAGACAGTCGGTCCGCAGCCCTTCGCGAATATATGGCTTAAGCGGCAACCGGTCGGGCGTGCCGAACTCCTCAGTGAGTTGCAGGTCACGAAACGTCACGATCGGCTTGCCGTTGGCGGCCGCGAGATCGCGCTCAGCGACCGTCGTTTGCAGGTGGTAAAGGAGCCCGAGCGAATGGCGTTTGGCGTCCGCAAAGACGATGCGCCGCAGTTTCGGTGACATTTCGGCCAGATTCTTACGCGACGCGCCGGGCTCGGCCGCCTCCAGTTCATCGACGACCCGTTGCGGATACCGGTCCGTCGGGTAATCCTGCAGCGGCCAGTTGACCAGCACCATTTCTGTGCCCGGCGTCAGGTTCAGGTGGCGACGATCGACGAGTCGGCGATGGTGATAGGGCGTCGGCGCGTCGCTATACGGCCCCTTCGGCAAATCCGTATCGCGCCAAGCCGCGGCAAACGGCTTCATCGCCGCCGCCGGCCAACCCATTTGTTGAAAGTCGACTCGTGTCGCGATTGTCGCGGCGAAGTAACGCCGCTCGTCGTAATCTTCCGGCTTGGGGATAATCGCCGGCTCAAGGCTCTCGCGCAGCACGAGGTTGTACGTCAGCGGATTGATCTCGCTGCGGCCGATTTGCTCGTAGCTGGTCGGCGCACTCGGCTCGTCGAAACGCTCTTTCAGATCCGGGCCGCAGTAAAACTTGGCGCCCGAAAGTCGAACAACGTCCCCCCAGTCGCTCGCATCGATCGTCATACGCGGTTTGACGCGCAGCGCGATTTGCCCCGCCGTCGCATCCGTCGACGTGAAGTCGACCTGCGTGACGCGATGATTCGTAACGGCAACCGCCGCCGGTTCGAGGTCTTCCAGTATTTCGAGCGGGCCGCCGTTGTTCTTTAAGTACGGCTCCACGAGCTTGCGAAATAGCCGCTCGGTATCGCGAGGCTCGCAGGTCGTCCAAGCACAGAAACAGTTGCCGGGCCGCGGGTTGCCGTACTTCCGCAGCATGTCGGCTTCGATCATCTGCATGATCTCAAGAAACAGCCCGCTGCGCGGAAACGGAACGCGGCCGTCGCGAAACTTGGTCCATTCGTCGACGGCCCCGAGTCCTTCGGCCGTGAACTGGCCGCCGAGCCAGCGGCAATCGTTGACCAGAATGATGCTCTTCACGCCGGAGCGAGCGGCCTGCACCGCGGCGGCCACGGCCGATTCGGAGCCGCCGACGACCAGCAGGTCGCATTCCCGCAACGCCTCCTCGCCGCGGCAAGCAGGCAGCATATTGCCAAGCATCAGAGCGGCGGCGATGAGCAACGGACGCATGAACTCGCCTCAAATGAAATCAGGAACTCTCGAACACAAATCTAGCAGCGGAGCAACTTCGACCAAATGTAATCGCCGAGCAGCAGCCCTTCACGCGTCAAGCGGAGCCGCGAACCGAGATTTTCCAATAGGCCGGAGCTGAGCAGCTTACGGAGGTCATCGCCCCCGAGTCGATCGACGTCGTACCCGAACTCCGCGGCGAACGCGGCTCGTTCGACGCCGTCTTGTACCCGTCGCAAGCCGAGCACCAGTGCTTCCCGGGCGCGATTCTCCGGATCGAGTTGTTCCGACTCGTCCAGCGGCGATTGGCCCGTTCGCAGGCGATTCAGCCACGTCGTCGTGCTGCGATGGTTCGACGAACGAACGCCGTCGAGATAGCGCGCGGATCCCGGTCCCGCGGCGTAATACTCGCGAGCCGCCCAATAGGTTTGATTATGCCGGCTGCGGCATCCGGGAAGTGCGAAGTTTGAAATCTCGTAGTGTTCGTAGCCTCCGGCCGCCAGCGCGTCGATCGCCGCAAGGTACATCGTTCGCTCCGCCTCTTCTTCTTGCGAACGCAAGTCGCCGCGCGCACGACGCGACCAAAATGCGGTGCCGCGCTCGAACGTCAGACCGTAGAGAGAAATGTGATCCGGCCGCAGCGCTAGGGCGGCGTCGAGATCCGCCTGCCACGCTTGCTGCGATTCGCCCGGCGCGCCGAAGATCAGATCAAGCGAAACTGTAAACCCGGCATCCTTCACCGCTTTTACGGCGTCCCGCGCTTGTTGCGGAGTGTGGTCACGCTCCAGCACGCGAAGTTTCTCGGTTTGAAACGACTGCACGCCGAGACTGATCCGACCCACTCCGGCAGCCCGCAATATTCTCAGGCGTTCCTCACCTTGCGAATCCGTCGTGCCGGCGACGTCGAGCGGATTAGCCTCGATCGTGAACTCGCCGATAGTTCGCGGAAACCAACGATCGACGATCTCCAGAAGTCGCCCCAGCTTGTCCGGCGGCAGGTGCGATGGTGTTCCGCCGCCGAGGTACAAGGTTTCCACGGTTCGCGGAGTTTCAAGCGCCGAAAGTTCGCGCTCGAGCGCGTCGAGATAGGCGTCGATCAGATCGTCGCGGCCTGAAATCAGCGTGAAATTGCAGTACCCGCAACGGTGGCGGCAGAACGGCACGTGCACGTAGGCGGCCGTCGGGTGCCGCGGCCGTTGCAAAAGCTCCGTGGTGCCCGTCATGGCGACGCTCGGCTAGAGCCAAAGGTGCAGACGGCCGCCGAGCATGTCGGGCACGGCTTTCTCGACGAGCTGCCGCACCTGCTTGGTGCCGTAACGCGTGCTGAGGTGACCGGCAATGATTAGTTCGTTCTTAAACAGCTCGCGCCGGGCCACGAAGTCGTCGAGGTGCATGTGGCCGAACTTGTGAATCTTTTCCTTGCGGTGGCCGGGAGCGACGAACGTTAGCTCGGTGATGAGGATTTGCGCCTCGAATGCGGCCGGGCAGTTGTCGAGGCCGGCCGGTGCGCTATCGCCCACATACGCGACAAGCGGCAACCGCCGTTCTTCGGTGACGTCGGTACCGGATTGCCGGAGATCGCGAATCTGCTCGCCGGAGAGCCCCGTGTATTCCTGCTTCAGTTTGCGACGCCGTTCCCACACCACATAGCCGACGCTCGGAACGGTGTGCTTCGTCTCCCAAACACTGACCACGTGTTCGCGCGAAAGCTCGATTTCGTCCCCCGGCTTCACGCCGATGAGTTCGCACGGCAGCCGGCCGCGATCGAGACGCGTAAACAGCTTCAAAATCTTGTCTACGTTGTCGACCGCGTGTTCCGGCAGAAAGATTCGGGGCGGCTCCATCTTCATCATCCGCCGACGAGCCACGTAAACCGGCAGCGCCGCGACGTGATCGAGATGCGTATGCGAGAGGAACCAGTTCTCGGTCCCCATGAATTCCCACGGGTG
>JAFLCO010000505.1 GCA_017303535.1 Planctomycetota bacterium | reverse complement strand
GCGAGCCAGCCGTTGGGGACGCCGTCGAACAGACCGCCCCAGGCCCAATGCCCGAAGATCGGATAGACCAGGGCCGAGACGAAGACGGCCGTGACGAGATAGGCGCTAAAGCGAATACGTTCGGCGACTGCGCCGGAGATGATCGTCGTCGTGGTCGAACAGAACATCAATTGAAACAGGAAGCCGGCCAACAGCGCGGCGGATAGATCTGATCCGGGCGCGATGCCGGTCGTGCCGAACCAGCCGCCGTACGACGCGCCGAACATCAGCGCGAAGCCGAACGCCCAGTAGAGAAGCGACGAGATCAAAAAGTCGACGAGGTTCTTGATGGCGACGTTGATGCCGTTTTTGGCCCGCGCGAAGCCGGTTTCCAATAAACAGAAGCCGGCCTGCATGAGCATGACCAGCATGGCGCAGCCCAACACCCAGCCCAAATTCACGAGCGCAACGGCCGACATCGACGATCCACCAGAGTTCGAGAAACGACGCGCGATGGGATTCGGCGTCCGAGCGGCTCCGCCAAGCCGTCGGAAGAGAGGTCGCCTCGCGATCGCCGAGATCGCGCCTCGAAGAAATCTAGGTCGCGGCTTAGCCGATCGGGGGTGTGCTCGGCCTAAGGTGGAAAGCCACCTCTCGGCAATAGCCATGCGGTCAGATGGTGCCGGTTGTGGCGACTACTCGCGCAGATGCCGAGCAAAACTGCCGATTCGAGCTGACAGTGACAAGGCTTTAAGGCGGCGCGGCTAGTTCGTCTTCTCGCGCGTCAGCGTACAGGAGCGGGTCACCGTTTTGCCGCCGGTGAAGCTCGGACCGATCCACATATTGTTGGAGAGCGGCACGGCGACGGTGACGGTGACCGTGGCCGTCGTGTTCGTGATGGTCGACGGATTGACGGTGATCGTCGCGTTGGAGATCAGGCCGGCGTCGAGGTACTTCTTCGCTTCGGCAATGACGCCCGACGCGGTGGCGCCGGGAACGATCGAAGCCCGGCAGCCCTGATAGGCGGCGTTCGACGTGGCGTTCATAATCTGATTCGAGCGGGCGAACTCGACGGCCGCGAAGAAGAACGTGAACACGAGCGGACAGACGATCGCGAACTCGACGGTAGTCGTTCCACGGCGCGAATTGTCCGACTTCCCGATGGATGCAGTGAGCATGGTCGCGAACTTCCCGGCGAAACGTTACTTGGTGAGCACGACCGGCAACGAATAGGCCAAGTCTTGAAACGCCGCGTTGAGGGCCGCCGCGTTGGAGGCGAAGTAGAACTTGCCGCCGGTCATGTTGGCGATCGCCTTAGTCGTCGTTTGATCGGCGTTTTGCAGAAAGCAGACGCAGTGGATCGTGATGTTGGCGGCGTCGGCTTCGGCGGCGGCCAAGAGCGGGTCGCGGCCGGTGTTCCATTGGCCGTCGGTCATGAGAATCATGATCTTTTTGGCGTATGGCTTGACGTCGGAGGCGGTGAGGATTTGTTTGCCGCGGTCGATTCCGGCCGACATGTTCGTGCCGCCGAGCATGACTTTGCTCGATTTGGCGTGAACGGCGTTGTAGACCGAGGTCATGTTCGTCGAGAGTCCGAGGTCGGTGAGCACTTCCGGCGAAGTTTGTCCGGTAAGTGAGTATTCGGTCGTGTTCTTGTCGATCGTGGAAGCCCAGGTGACGACGGAAACGCGCGGCGGAGCGTTGGCCGTTTTGAGAATGTTCGTGAATGTGAGCATCGCCGCGTCGAGCGATTCCCAGCGGCTACCGCCGAGCGGTTCGGTCTTAATGCCGAGGATCCAATTCAATAGCGCCGGCGGCGGATAGCTCCAATCTTCGCCGGTCTGGTCGAAGCACATCGAGTGCGAACGATCGAGCACCAGGCAAATCTCCACGGCAAAGGCGGACGCGACCGACGTGTTGTTCAAGTCGACGGTGCCTTTGCCGAGCGCCGGGCCGATGAAAAGATTCAACGAGCCGTTGGTGTTGCCCTGCGCGAGCTTGGCGTTGATCTGCATGGCTTGCGACGGCTTGGCCCCGGCGACGAACTGCCATGTACCGTTGCTTTGCAATTGCGACTGGCCGACGACGATATCGGCGGCCGTGAGCTTCAGAGTTTTCCCGCCGACGTAGTTGCGGTTGGCCATATCGATCGCGGCCTGCACGGCTTGCCCATCGGTCTTGCCTTGCACGAGGGCCGAGGTGCCCGCTTTCGCCGCGGCATCGGTGGCCGCCTTGAGTTGCGTTTGGGCGAGTTGGATGTAGGCCAGGTCGATCGAGAAGGCCGCCATAATGAGCAACACGGCCAAGAACACGGCCACGAGCGCGATGACGGCCCCGCGGCGCGCGCAAGATCGCTTTAGGCCGGTAGCCGAAAACCTTTTCGAAGGCGTCGTCATATCAGTCATTTTTTAAAGTTTGACGGTGATGATCGTGGAGCGAAGCGTCGGCGCGCCGAGGTAGCCGAACGAAGTGAGGTTCGCTGAAAGGGGCGCCGAGCAGGTGACCGAAATTTGTGTTCCCAAGGGCGTCGACGACGTGACGGCCGGGGTGATGCTCACGCTCGCGGATTTGATGCCGAGACTAGTCAGGACGCTGTTGGCCCGCGTTTGCGCATCGGTCGCGGTGCCGCCCGAAGCGGAAACGACGTTCGAAGCCTCGTACGCGGCCGACGTAATGGCCTGTTGCACGTAGACGGCGTTGCTGGCCTCGATCACGGCAAGAACCAAGACGGTGAGAATCGGCAGGCAAATGGCGAACTCGACCGCGGCGGCGCCACGGCGGTCGCTCTTTATTTTCGTCGGTCGTTGTGACACAAGCGGCTTCATTGCCGTTATTCTCCCGGGCGCGAAAGGTTGCGCACGGCCAACGTGTGCATCGTTTCCAGATGCGCGACCCATTGCTCGACCGTATAGACCAGGCCTGAGGCGGTCTCCAAATTGCGGCAGGCGGGCTCGTCGGGGTACATGGCTTCCAACTCGGCCGCCGCTTCCGGCGAACAGAGCGTGGCGAGCATTTTCTCATCAGCGCCGCGGGCCAGCGTCGTCACCAACTCGCGCCCTGCAGAGAATGAGTAAAGCCGCGAGAGCCTGTCGTAAGCTTCCGGTTTGCCTCGCAACATCGGCGCGAGCTTGGCGCCTTCAGAGGAATTCAAGAGACGAGCAAAAGGATGTTCGTCGGCCAGGAGCATGACGGCCCCCTGTTCTTTGCGACGGACGTCGAACCCTTGCTTTTCGAGTTGCGCGAGAATCGGGGCGATGTCGCCGTGCGTAATCAGGTCGCCGTCGTGAAAGTCACGACGGGCCTTAAAGCTCGTTTCGACGATCAGACGGACGTCTGCAAACTCCGGGACCGCACCGGCTACGCGCGATGCCGAAAGCGCGGCCATGGTCGTAACGATGCCGCCGAAAAGCCGCAGGGCCGCGTGAAACTCTCGCATGGACGTAACGCCTGCCTGATGAAGGGAAGATTCGGGGCGGAAATCCGGCCCTATCGAATCGTCGCAGCAAGGCTAGGTTACGCGGCGCGCGGTAGTGTGAGCAAAAATCGACCTCGTCGTCGGCGAAACGCCTTAGTTACGCATCTCGTCGG
>JAFLCO010000504.1:701-3571 GCA_017303535.1 Planctomycetota bacterium | reverse complement strand
CTTCGGAAGGTTCTGCACGTCGAGGGCCAAGTCGCCGCCCCAGTTGTTACGCTGCACGTTGAGCATCAAGGCGCCGCGGTTTCCTTTAGCGACCGGCATCGTAACGTCGATGTATTGCGTCTTCTCGGCGATAGAGAGCACGACGCTCGGTTCGATCGGCGTCACTTCCACGCGGTAGCTGTATTCGGGACCGCCTTGCGCGAGCATGTCCTTAACTTGCACGACATAGGTGTCGTCGGCCGGAACATTCAGACGGAGATAGCTGTCGGTCGAGCCGGAATCGTCGTTGTTGCCCGCACCGTTGCCGTTGGACTGACGAAGAATCGTCAGAACGGAGTCCAGCGGCGAGCGGATACTGCGGGCATGCACGCGAATTTCGTAGACCTGACCTTTCGTGGCCTTGAAGGCGAAGCTGTCGACGTCGCCCGGCTTTTCGATTACGCCGTTCATCGCGATAGGAGCTTCGCACGCCGTGGCTTGCATCCGATCGTCGTTCGGTTCGACCTCGACGACGTTGTTCAGATTGTTGACACGGAACGCCAACGGCGACGGCGAAACGCCCGAGGCGTCTTGCGGCAAGAGCGCGGTGTACTTCTCGTCCGGAGCAAAAATCGTCGACAAGAATTGCGGCTTTTGCGGTACCGTAAACTTCTGCTTGATCGGGCCGGCGGGATCGCCTAAGAGAGTCACTTCGAGCGTTTCTCCCGGCTTACCGCCGGCGGGAACCACGGCCGTCGGGCGAAGGAACTTGCCGACGTGCAGCAAGTACGGGCCTGAAGCGCTGAACGTGCTCTCGCGAAGCACAATCACGTACTTGCCGTCCGCCGGAGCCAAGATCGAACAAGCGCTGTCGTGCCAGACGACCGCGGCATCGTCGCTACGCGCCAACTCAAAACGATCCATGTCGACGATCGCCAGATACGGATCGAAGAACCCGCGGCCGAGCCGAATACCTTCGACTTCCGCGGAGATCCGGTCGCCCTTTTTCGCCTCGACGACGAAATAGTCGACGTCTTCATTGCCGATTTGGCCGGAGATCGTAACGCCGAGCGGAATCGCTTGCGGCGAAGCGAATTCGCTATTCGGTTCTTTTTCTTCGACGATGTCCAGCGCACCGACGCTGAAGACGATCGGCATGTTCGTAATGCCGCTGGCCGTGCGTGCGCGAATTGCGTGATTGCCGAGCATGGCATCGGGGGCGATCGTGAAGACGGCAGTCAGCGCGTTGGGCTGGACTTCGCCCTTTTTGTTCTTGAGCGGCTGCACGTCTTTCACCGTGATGCCCGGCTCGAACATGAGCAACTCTTGAACGTCGTTCAAATTGCTCCCGTTGATTTGCACGGCGACTTCCGTGCCGCGCTTTCCGCCGAGCGGAGTGATCGAATTGATGCGCGGGTCGGCAGCTGAGAGCAGCGAAGCTTGCAGCGCCGCAAGAGCCAAGACGCAACCACACGACACAGACCGGCGGACGCCGGCCGCGAAGAAAGCGGCAACCATGAAGAACCTCGAAGGAGGGAAGGCGGGCAGGCGGGATTTTCTGAACGAAGACGATCCGGCGTCTTCATTCGCAGCTCGCAACTCAGCCGGCCGATAAGTCCGTCGTGAACTCGTCGGCGACCGGAATTACGGCAACTTCATGCTAACCACCGCGAGCACGAATCGACAAGTCGCAGGCCCATTTGCGACGCGAATTTCGTGCAGGATTCCGTTCCTTCGATCAAGCGGCGGCGAAGCTCAAACAACGGACTCAAGCCAACTGCGAAGAACGACCGTTACATTTCGTCACATACCAGTACTTGTCGCCGTGTCAATTTGGCGCACAAGTCCGGCATGCAAAATATCGACGAAGGCGGCGTGCAACTTGCCTTGCACGCCGCCTCGCCAATTTCCGACTCGCACTAAGCGAGGATTTCCTTGATCACGCGGCCGCCGTCGACGATTTCGATCGGACGATCGCCCGGCGCCATCAGCTCCTTGTCGGCCACGATGCCAAGCTGGTTGTAAACCGTCGTCGCCAAGTCTTGCGGGCCGACCGGATCATCTTCCGGCTCGCTCGCGATGGCGTTCGACGTGCCGTAGGTGATGCCGCCTTTGATGCCGCCGCCGGCCAGAGCCACGCTGAACACCTTCGGCCAGTGATCGCGCCCGGCCGTGTTGTTGATCTTCGGCGTACGGCCGAATTCGCTGCTCACCATGACGAGCGTGTCTTTGAGCAAGCCCGAGCGGTGCAGGTCGCTGATCAACGCCGCATAGGCTTGATCGAAGGTCGGGAGCTGACGCTTCATCGAGTTGACGATGTTGGCGTGCATGTCCCAGCCGCCGTAAGTCAGGCTGACGAAGCGGACACCCGCAGCCACTAAACGCTTGGCCATCAGCATACGCTGACCGGCTTCGTTGCGGCCGTATTCGTCGCGGAGCTTGCCGTCTTCGGCGTTGATGTTGAACGCTTCGCGGGCTTCCTTCGAGCTGATCAAGCTGTAAGCCCGATCGTAGAAGGTGTCCATCGCGTCAATCGCGTCCGACTTTTCCTTGGCGTGGAAGTAGGCGTTCACGGCGTCCAAAGCCGAGCGACGACGAGCAAACCGAGCGTCATCGACGCCGTTGGGCAACGTCAGATCGCGAACTTGGAAATTGCCGTTGGCAGGATCCGAGCCGAGGCTGAACGGAGCAAACGACGAGCTGAGGTAGCCGGTGCCGGCGAACTCGTTGGCTTGATTCGGAATGGCGACGTACGGCGGCAGGTTGTTGCGCGGGCCGTATTCGTGGCTCACGACGCTCCCCATGCTCGGGTATTGCAGCGCCGGGCTCGGGCGATAGCCGGTGAACATGTTGTGCGTGCCCCGTTCGTGGGCCGCTTCACCGTGAGTCAT
>JAFLCO010000504.1:0-691 GCA_017303535.1 Planctomycetota bacterium | reverse complement strand
GCGGATGACGCAAATCTTGTCGGCGACTTGCGCCGTCTTGACCATAAACTCAGAGAACTGCGTTCCGGCGACGTTCGTGTCGATCGGCTTCAGATCGCCCCGATACTCGATCGGAGCGAACGGCTTCGGATCCCACGTTTCTTGATGGGCACAGCCGCCGGGCAGGTAGATATGAATGACGCTCTTGGCCTTGGCTTCCAAGAAGTCGTACTTCTTGATTTCGCCGCGGGCCGATTCCAGGCGCAACAACTCGGGCAGCGTGAGACCGACACCGGCGACGGCGCCGACCGTCAAGAAATCGCGACGGCTAGGCATGTAGCTCTTCATATCCATCTCCCTCAGCAATGCGAAAGAACTCAAATGCGGTTAGGTAGGCGGCCGGAACAAGCAAAGAGCAGCAAGCTCAGGGCTCGACCGGCAGATTTCGACGCCGGGCAACAAGCTGGACCGCAAGAGACGGTCGGTGGGGCGCTTGTCTGGTTGCCGGACGTCGAATTGTTCGTTAGACACGAGGAATTGGCCGATGCTGGCATCCGGTTACGGGCAAAATTTGAAATTCGTGTCCGGAAAACTTCAGACTAAACTGCAACTATCGGAATCGCAACGACTTGCAACTAAAGAAGGCAAGTCGGGTCGACGTAAAGAATCGCTGCGGAAACGAAACGCCAGCCGCCGTAGTCGCGCGTCAAAT
>JAFLCO010000503.1 GCA_017303535.1 Planctomycetota bacterium | reverse complement strand
CCCAGACCGTGCAGGGCGACGCTGCCGCACGGTTGGCCGGCGACCGCGCTGCTCAGCTTATCGAAGGCAAACAGGTAATAGGCCTGGCGAAGATCCGCCGCACTAAGCGACGCCGCGGCGGCTTCCGGAACCGCGCCGCTGTGATGGCCGCGAAGGACCATCGCACGCTGTTCGATTGATTGCGCGGCCTTGCCGCCGGGCAGGAAGTCTTCGACTTCGGCAAGCGCCTGCATCGCAACGTCGACTGCGTTGAGCTTCGTCGCATTGTCCGCGGGCGTCGCACGCGCATCGGCCGCCAAGGCGGCGGTCCTCAGTGCGCTCAAAAACTCCGCGCGAGCACTGAAGAGCGCGCCGCGGGCCAAGAGTTGCAGACCGTTGTTGTTGAGCGTTTCGGCTTCGCGCACGATCGTCGCAGCGTCGCGCGTGGTGCCGGCCGCCGGCGCGGCGTACTTGTCGGAAGGCGGATTTGACGGCGATTGGGCTGCGACGGCTTGCGTTTCTTGCAGACCGAGGAGCTTCGCCTTCTGCGGAACGCGGAGGGTTTCCGTCGCCGCGACTGGAGTGATCTCGTCGAACGTTGCGGCTGTGGCAAGCCTCGTACCGGTGCTGGTCGAAGGAAACCGCACTGACTGCGAGGTGCCGGCAGGCTCGCTCTCCGCGTTGACCGGCGTTATTGACACGGCGACGGCCGTCGAAGGCGGTACGGGAGCGTGATCGCAGCCGATCGCGAGCAGAGCGGCCAAGAACGCCGCGGCGCCACCGGAAGTTCGCAGCCGCTCGCAAGCGGCCGACCAATCGAGATGATGCACGCGCTGATTCATGCCGGCGTTCCTGCGATAGCAATTCTCGCGCGACGGCAACCTCGCCGCGCAGTCTCACGGATTGCCATCGACCGGCCGCACGTTCCGGATAAAGCAATTGTGCCGGTTTTGACGGGCGTAGGGGTGGCAACGGCCGCAAAGTTTGCCCGGCTTGCCGCGTGCGTTGATTCCGAATTGTCGGGAACGCCCTCTGTGGCGTTCCGTCTGTCTCCCCTCGCCCTTGCGGGAGAGGGGCTGGGGGTGAGGGGGCTGTGCCGGGTACCAATTTCCCGGAACGCCACGGAGGGCGTTCCCTACAGGGCAGCGAAAGCGGCCCGAGACGCGTCGCCGCTAGAACAGCATTCGCTCGCGGCGGGATGCCGGCACGCCGAGGCGGTAGGCGTTGATGCCGCGGTTGCGGAGTTCATCGACGAACGATTCCGGACCGTGCGTGCAATGCACCTCGCGGGCATCGACGCGCTCGACCGCCTCGAGCAACTCGTTGAAATCGGCGTGATCGGAAAGCGGAATGGCGTGGTCGAAGCCGTAGCGTCGATGCGAGTTGCTATCGAGCGACCAACCGGTGACCGCGATGCGGCACGGCCGGCGGATTCCCTGCAGATTAGAACCACGATGCCGGCCCGGCGGCGCGACCAGCGCGTGACCGTCGCGCGGGAGACCTTCGAAACGGACGAAGTTACCGAGATCGACGCCGCACGCCTGATACACAAGGCTGATCTCGTAGACCGGAGGCGTTTGCAACACGCCGATGCCGTGCGACGTCAGCAGCTTCGTCACCTCTTGCGCCTTGCCGAGCGCATAAGCTTCAATGACCGGCGTTTGTCCGCGCGTAAGTGCCGCGCGGCAGCATTCGATCAACTGGCCGACGAGTTCGGCCCGCGGTGCAAAGCGATAGGCGGGCTGCCCGTACGTACTTTCCAATACGAAAATGTTGGCTTTGGGGAGTTCGGCCCGTTCACTCGTGGCCGACTCCGCGAGTTTGAAATCGCCCGAATACAGCAGCGATTGGTCGCCGTCTTCGGCCAAGAGCATCGCCGACCCAAGGCAGTGCCCGGCCGGAAACGTCGTCAGTCGCAAGCCGCCCCATTCGATCGGCGTGCGATAAGGCAACTCCAGAACGTCGCGCACACCGAGGCGGTGATGATAGAGCCGGGCCGTCGCCGGGGTGCAGAGCGCGTACTGGTGCCGCGCCATGTGATCGTTGTGGGCATGCGAAATGAAACCGCGCGGCATCCGCCGTTTGAAATCGACGGCCAAGTCGGCCCGCGTCAGCTTCAACCCGCCGTCGTAATGAAACATCCGTGCTTCCCGAAGTTCGTGCGGAAGTTAACGACGCTCGTCCTGCGGGGCGTCTTCGTCTTCGACATTTACCGAAGGCGATTCCAATTCGTCGTCGTCATTCCAAGTGAGAATCGGCGTGCCTTTTTGTTCGGCGATGCGCGCAACATCCTCGGCGGATCGCAAAAAAGCGGCTTCGGCCAATTCGCCTTCGATTTCCCAACGGGCCCGCTTCTGCATCAAGTAAATCAACGGCTGAACGTAGAGCACATTACGCTCCAGCGTAGCAAACCCTGCCTAACGCTGCAGCAGTGCCGCTTTGCGGGCCGGTTTGATGCCTGCCGCTTTGAAGCTTTCTTCGAGTTTGTCGCCGGCGAGTTTGCAGACTTGGCTGCGCGGCACGCCTTGAAACCGGGTCGGATGCGGGGCGGCGACCACGGGGCCGTCGTAGCCGGCGGCGGCGAAGCTTTGCAGGGCGCCGACCGTATCAATGAGGCCCGTTTCGCCGGGGAGTAAACGCTGCGTTTGCACGGCGTCGTCCGGCGAGACGCCTTCAGGGGCATCGGCCACGAAAATCACGACTGGTTTCAAACCGGCTTCGACGACGGCTTGATAGGCCGAGTCACAGGCCCACAACTCGAAGAGGTCGATCACGACGCCGACGTTCTTTTCGCTGATCATGCCGAGCAGGAGCTTGAGCGCGTCGAAGTTGCGGATGAATTCGAAGGCCCGGCCGGCGCGATCTTCGGGCGTGGCCGTGAAGCCCACTCCGAGATCAATGCCGTGTTCGCCGAGTAGCTTGGCGACGGCGGTCAGGCGTTGTTGATAGACGACGAAGTTTTGATGGAGCGGACGTTCGTCGTCGGCCGGATCGAGAACGACGATCGACCGCGTACAGCCGAGTTCCTTGGCAAGCTTGGCTTGTCCGGCGAGTGCGCCGAGGCCGGCGGCGAAAGCTTTGTCATCTCCGGCGAGCGACATCGGCAGGCGAAAGTACGCCGGCTTCAACGAAGCACTGTCGATCAAACGCCGTGCGACCGGCAGGCCGGCTTGGTGGGCCTGTTCGGCGAAGGCCCCGATATCGAGTTCAAGACTTTTGAATCCGTGCGAAAGGGCCGGCTCGATCAGGTCGTTCAACGAAGCGTTCAAACCAAGCGGGGCGGGACTCAAACACTTGAACATCGATTCCTCCAGGGGTGACAAAACGCGTCGTCATGACCGCGCGAAAGAAGGGCGAAAGGGCGACGCCGTCATTATGCCAGAGTGTCCGCGAGCGTTGAAGGCCGCGCCGTACAAACCGCACGGCCGGCAACTTCGGAACCTCGGACGTCGACTGAGCCCTCGGCGCGCAGCGAGCTTGCCCTTTGCCGGCAAAGCGACCCTGTGCGGCGAGGTATATTTTCCGACGCTTCGCGCGCCCCTCACTCCGAGTGGTTTGCGTAGGGATGACGGTCGACGGCTTGCTCGCTATGGAACTGTTACGAACTCTCATCCTCGCCGTCGTCCAAGGGCTCACCGAATTCTTGCCGGTGAGTTCCGACGGGCACCT
>JAFLCO010000502.1 GCA_017303535.1 Planctomycetota bacterium | reverse complement strand
AACCTCTCTTGCCGGCGATGCCGGCCTGCGGATAAGTTGGCCGCCATGGAAATCTTCGGCATTGAGTTACGGACGACCGACTGGCCGCGGCTCGTCGCGTGGTACCGCGACGTCATCAAGCTCCGCTCGGCCGTGCGAATGACCAACGAAAAGTACGCCTTGCTTTCGGGCAATCGTGCCGGAACGCTGGCCACTCTCGGCCGCGGCGAGACCGGCCAGCCGACGCCGCGGTGGAACTTGGTGCTGGAAGTCGACGACCTCGACGCCCTGCACGGCCGTCTCTTGGCTGCGGCCAGCAAAACCACCGCCCCGAAGCTACATCCGGAAGGCTACCGGGAACTCGTAGCAACCGATCCCGACGGCAACCAAGTCCGCTGCTTCCAGTGGGACCGCAAACGGTAAGTGAAATCGCCGGTCCGCGACGGCACGCCGATTGCCGTTATTCGCCGTCGTTTTTATACTTACGGGTCTTTGCCGGCCGCAAAGTCTGCCGCCGGTGGTTGCCTCAAATTGCCGAGTTCCCGTCGATGGCCGAGTTGCGTAAGTTCGTCGCTCGCCATGAAGCGCTGGAACCGTTTTTCGTCGGTGTTGATCTGGGCGGGACCAACGTGAAGGTCGGCGTCGTCGACGATGCCGGCCGCCCGATGTCTTGGCTCAGTATCCCCACGAAAAGTCCCGCCGGACCTGAAGATGCGATGCAGCGGACGGGCGAAGCCGTGGCTCATGCCATCGCGGTAGCAAGCGTAAAGCCGGCGGAAATTGCCCGAGTCGGTCTTGGCTCGCCGGGCACGATGGACATTCCAACCGGCATGCTGCTCGAACCGCCCAACTTGCCGGGCTGGGAGAATTTCCCGATTCGCGCTCGGCTCGAACATCATTGCGGACACCAAGTTACCTTTGCTAACGACGCCAATGCGGCGGCGTATGGCGAGTTCTGGGTCGGATCCGGTCAGGATCTGGCGAGCATGGTCATGTTTACGCTTGGCACGGGCGTCGGCGGCGGCATCATCATCGGCGATTTGGCGGTCGACGGGCACCACAGCACCGGCGCCGAATGCGGACATATCATCATTGAGATGGGTCCGCAGGCCCGCATGTGCCCTTGCGGTCAGCCGGGGCATTTGGAAGCTTATTGTTCGGCGACGGCCGTGCTGAAACGGACGCAGGAGGCACTGGCCGAAGGTCGCGCAAGCAGCTTGCGAACGCGAATGGCGGGCGGTGAGGAACTGACGACCGTCGTCATTGCCGAGGCAGCCGAAGCCGGCGACGAACTGGCCACCTCCGTTCTTGTGGAAACGGCCCGCTATTTCGGGGTCGGCGTCACAAGCATCATGCACACGATCGATCCCGACGGCGTCGTGATCGGCGGTGCTATGACATTCGGCGGGACAACGACCACGCTCGGCCGGCGGTTTTTGGACGAAGTTCGGGCCGAGGTTCGCCGTCGGGCGTTTCCCGTGCTCGCGGAAAAGACGTCGATTGAATACGCCCGACTTGGCGGCGACGCGGGTTTCATAGGAGCCGCCGGTTTGGCCCGCCTGGCTCATCGTAAACAGCATAGAATTGGGAACGTAGAACGATAATTGGTTCAGGGTTCGAGGTTCAGGGTTCAGGGTTGAAAGCAACCACTTCCCTCTTTCTCTGAGCCCGACCCTGAACGCTAAACCCTGAACCTGGAACTAAAGAATCGTGCCCGTCGACTGTTCGCATATACGCAATTTCTGCATCGTCGCTCACATCGACCACGGCAAGAGTACGCTTGCCGACCGAATTCTCGAAACGACCGGCACCGTCGAGAAGCGCGAAATGCGCGATCAGATGCTCGACGACATGGAGCTTGAACGCCAACGCGGCATCACGATCAAAGCCCGCAGCGTCTCGATGCAATTCAAGCACAACGGCGAAGTCTATGAATTGAACCTCATCGATACGCCGGGTCACGTCGACTTTCACTACGAAGTCTCCCGCAGCTTGGCGTGCTGCGAAGGTGCATTGCTCTTAGTCGATGCGTCGCAAGGGGTCGAAGCCCAAACGATGGCGAACGCGTACGCGGCCATCAACGCCGGACTCACGATCGTGCCGGTCTTAAACAAGATCGACATGGTGAATTCCCGGCCCGATGAAGTGGCCGCCGAAATGGAGCAGACGCTCGGGATCGATCCGTTCGAAGTCTTGCGCTGCAGCGGCAAGACCGGCGCAGGTGTGGCGGAACTACTCGGGCAGGTCATCGAACGGATGCCACCGCCGGTAGGCGACCCCGACGCGACGCTGCAGGCAATGGTGTTCGACTCGCACTACGACACCTTCCGCGGCGCGATCACCTACATCCGGATCATGAACGGCCGGGTCACGAAAGGGCAGAAAATCCGCTTCCTCAAGACCGGCGCGACGATGGAAGTTTTGGAGATCGGCCAATTCGTGCCGGAACGTCGGGCATGTGAGTCGCTCCAGGCCGGACAGGTCGGCTATTTGATCTGCAACATCAAAGACGTTCGCCAAGTGCACATCGGCGACACCGTCAGCATTCCCGGCGATGCGCCGGCCGAGGCCTTGCCCGGCTATCAAGAGCCGAAGCGCATGGTTTTCTGCGGGCTCTATCCTTCCGATGGCCAGGATTTCGAAGAACTCCGCGACGCGCTGACGAAGCTGGCGATCAACGACCCGAGCTTTGAGTTCGAGCCGGAAACGAGCGACGCGCTCGGCTTCGGTTTCCGTTGCGGCTTTCTCGGCCTGCTGCATATGGAAATCGTGCAGCAACGCTTGGAGCAAGAAGCCGACATCGATCTCGTTCAAACCGCGCCGAACGTGACGTACGAAATCGTCACGACAGCGGGCGAAACGCTGCGGATTTACAATCCGCAGAAAGTGCCCGATTCCGGCAGCATTGAAGAGTTCCGCCAGCCGATCGTGCGCGTGAACTTCGTGTTACCGTCCGGCGACATCGGCCCGATCATGCAACTCTGCAACGACAAGCGGGGCGTGTATGTGAAGACGGAATACCTCTCGCCGACGCGGGCCATGCTCGTTTACGACCTGCCGCTCGCGGAAGTCATTTACGACATGCACGACAAGCTCAAGAGCTACACCAAGGGCTACGGCACCATGGATTATGAACTCCTGGGTTACGTGCAAGCCGACTTGGTGCGAATGGACATCCTCGTCGGCGGTAATCGTGTTGATGCCCTCAGCGTTATTTGCGATCGCCGGGATGCCGATCGCCGCGGCCGTGCGATCGTCAAGAAACTCCGCAGCGAAATCGATCGGCATCAGTTCGAAGTCGCGATCCAAGCGGCCATCGGCAGCCGGATCATCGCCCGCGAATCGATTTCGGCGCTGCGGAAGAACGTTACGGCGAAATGCTACGGCGGCGATATTACCCGCAAGCGCAAGCTGTTGGCCAAGCAAAAGGAAGGCAAGAAGCGGATGAAGTCGATTGGCAGCGTCGACATCCCGCAAAAAGCGTTCTTGGCCGTGCTGGAAACGGGTGGCGACGACAAGCAAAGCGGCGGCTAGATCACTCGTTGGGCGCGGCTTGCGTTCCCCACTCCCCACTCCGCCTTCCCCACTTACGTGAGTTTTGCCGATGAAGTTCCGTCCGCTTGGTCGCACCGGTCTGAGTTTGCCTTGGCTGAGCTTCG
The DNA here is from genome assembly GCA_017303535.1 of Planctomycetota bacterium. Classification (GTDB taxonomy): domain Bacteria; phylum Planctomycetota; class Planctomycetia; order Pirellulales; family PNKZ01; genus PNKZ01. The sequence continues at coordinate 35 of JAFLCO010000502.1, read as the reverse complement.
GGGCGTCGTCGCTCGGTCAGGAGTTTCGCGGCGTC
>JAFLCO010000501.1 GCA_017303535.1 Planctomycetota bacterium | reverse complement strand
GGCCCTGTCAAAATTGGGTTACGAAGCGTCTGGTTTCGATTTGTGGCCGGACAGATTTCAAGACGCCGTGGAACTTTATCGGCTGGACGTTCGGCAAGGAAACGCGGAAACTGATCCGCTTCCCTATCCAAGCGAATCATTTGACGCGGTAATCTTCACGGAAGTGTTCGAGCACTTGCGAATTAATCCGATCAAAACGATCGGAGAGCTACGACGTGTGCTCCGGCCCGGCGGCTTTCTATTATTATCGACGCCGAATTTGTACTCCCTCAACGGCCTCTACAGTCTGCTTCGGTACGGGCGAGCAAACGCGTGCGCCACGGACTCGCTCTATCAGCAATTCGACGCCGTGAATCGTGTCGGGATTTTCGGCCACATACGCGAATACACGTGGTGCGAAGTCTCGCAATTCCTCGTGGAATGCGGCTTTGGCCCCGTAACGCCGTACTTTCTTGGCGGAGCAACTAAGTTCTGGCCGTTACGTCCGCTATACCGCCTGATTCCTTCATTGAAACCGGCCGTGCAGTTCATCGCAGTCAAGTCCGACACCACAGTCGCCGACACTTCGATCGATTAAAGCTTGCATCGGTCCGGCCGACGGTAGGCGGGCCTACTGAAGGGAATCATGTTCAACATCGACTACCTGATCGTCGGCTCCGGATTAACGGGGGCTGTGATCGCTCGAATGCTTCATGACGCCGGGCGCGAGGTTCTCGTGCTGGACCGCCGCTCGCACTGGGGCGGAAACGTCCACGATACGACGCACGAATCGGGGATTTCCGTTCACACGTACGGCCCCCATTACTTTCGCACGTCTTCCGCGAGAATCTGGGATTTCGCGAGACGGTTCGGTGAGTTCTACAAATACGAAGCCGCGCTGCTGGCAGACCTTCTTGACGAGCGCGCTGCATGGCCGATCGGCGCGAGCTACATTCGTCGGGTGATCGGGACCGATTGGCATCCTGAATTCTCCGGTACGCCGTTGAACTTTGAAGAGGCCGCCTTGGCCATCATGCCGCGAAAGGTCTACGAAACGTTCGTCAAGGAATACAATGAAAAACAGTGGGGCGTGCCTGCCGATACGCTCGCGGCCTCGCTCTGCGGCCGATTCGAGGTCCGCCACGATGATGAGCCGCGACTCAAACCGGCATGTCCCTACCAAGGCTTGCCGCTGCACGGCTATGCCGCTTGGATGCGCGGCATGCTCCAAGGGATTCCGCTGTTATTGAACTATGATTATCTGGCGCATCGTCGCCGATGGCAGCCGAGAAAATGCCTCGTGTTCACCGGGCCGATCGACGAGTTCTTTTCGTTTGAGCTGGGTCGGCTCGCTTATCGTGGTCAACGCCGCAGCCATTCCTACCTGCCGGACGTAAAGCATTTTGCGCAACCGACAGGCCAAGTGAACAATCCGCTCCATGCCGGCGGTAATCACATTCGTACGCTGGAATGGAAGCACATGATGCGACCCGATCTTGCTGCGAAAATCCAAGGGACGGTACTGACGACTGAAACTCCGTACTCGCCTTCCAATCCGACGGATTTCGAGTATCCGTTTCCGGACGACGCTAATGCGCAACTATACCAACGATATCGCCTCAGAGCGGAGTCGCTGGAACGTACGTTGATTTGCGGTCGCCTTGGAGAATATCGCTACTACGACATGGATCAAGCGATCGGCCGAGCGATTACGCTCGCCGAGAGGTTGCTGGAGCAGCTTCCCTGACCGATCGGGCCGCGTGGTATAATGGTGATCCAAGAGCGCCATTATTGCCCTTGCTAAGTGCGATAAGCGGCCTTCCGATTGCTTCCGGCGACACGTTGGCGCGATCCAATAGCCGTTTTCCAATGAGTAATTCCTACGCTTCCGTTGAGAATCGAGCGATCCAAAGCGAAGGCACCAGCGCCGATGCCATCTACGGTATGGTCGGTGAGGTGCTGCGAACGCGGGGGTGCCGCGGCGGCTGCTTGCTCGACGTCGGTTGCGGGCGTGGGCGCTTGCGTGCGCATCTCGTGAACCTCTTCGATCGTTACGCCGGGGCCGACGTCGTTCGCTACGACGACTTTCTCGCAGATGCCGAGTTTTACAGAATCGATCTCGATTCCGGCCGCATTCCGCTCGATGACGGGGCTGTCGACGCCGTCGTCGCAGTCGAAACGATCGAACATTTGGAGAATCCCCGGGCGTTCGCACGCGAACTCACTCGGCTATGCAAGCCCGGCGGGGTGATCGTCGTTACCACGCCGAACCAGCTCAGCTTCCTGAGCAAACTTTCGCTAATGATTAAGAACCGTTTTCCGGCTTTCTCAGATTCGAATTACCCGGCCCATCTTACGGCGCTCCTGGAAGTCGACCTACGGCGCATTGCAGCAGAATGTGGCTGGCGAGACGTTCAAATCAATTATACCTGCAGAGGTCGTATCCCCGGCACTAAGCTGCATTGGCCAACAATCTTGCCGCGCATGTTGCCGCGAGCCTTCTCGGATAATTTCTGCGTGGCCGGCATCGCGCCGTCAATTCAAGCGAAATGAAATACGCGTACATCATTCCCGAAAAGACTACGGTTAATCAACAGCCTATTTGTAGCTGGATTTACTGCCTGCCGGTCATCGGTGCGGCAGTCATGATCGCGATTGCGCCGCATATCGACAGGTTTATTCGACTCGGCGATCCGACCTATCTAGAAAGCGGCGATGACATAATTTATCTAGCTATTGCACGAGCGCCATACTACGGCGAAAGTTCGTTGCGCGACCCGTTCGCCCCACCCGCACGCCAGCTTCCGACCCCATTCGCCTGGACGCAATTTTTTCCAACTACTGCTCCGCTCGGTCGACTTCAAGTTCCGTTTCTCCATACGACGTTGGCTTGGCGAGCCGGTGGAGCTCTCCTTTTGGGTGTGAGCATCTACTTTCTCACACGTCGTTTGCTGCCTGAAACGCAGTCCGCATCCTTTTGGGCATTTGTACTTTGTCTGCTTTGGTTGGCTGACCCGGGTGCCGTTGACGGGCGACCGTTATGGCGAATTGCAGACTTTTCTCGCCATTGGATCCAAGGAACGTCAGACCGGCTGCCAAACGGCTACGGCATTTATCGCGTCGTCAGCCCGCTCTTGAACCTGCCGTTCGTATTTTTAATCGTCCTGGGTTTTACAGGTAACTCACGCAGCGATCGCCGGGCCGTGCTCACCGGCCTATGCCTGGGCATCGTTACGCTTACCTATTTTTTTTTCTGGACTGCAATGTTCGGCGCGATCGGCATGTACCTTCTGGCAGCGATTGCGCTTTGCCGCCGTTCACCGGATGCCTCGCGCGAAGTCCGCTTTGCGGCGATCGTACTAGTCGTCGGACTGTTCGTAGGCGGTCCCCAAATCATCGCCAACGGATTGACATTCGCCGATCCGGCCTATCGCGAAGCTTTGGATCGCGTCAGCCTTGGTTATCAATTACCGTCGGACGACCCGTTGCGAACGCACTATCTCCGTTCGGTTTGGGGTTGGGGCTATCTACTACTGGGGGCGATCGCAACATGGCGATGTCGTTCGCGCTTGCTTGGATTGCTAACGCTGACGGCTCTTGCGGGATATATGCTTCGCGCCAGCGCAATTGTAACCGGCTTGGAGTTCGAGAACTACCATTGGAATTACATACTGAACGGGTTCGGAGTCCTGTTATTTTGGACGCTCATCATTCGAGCAT
>JAFLCO010000500.1 GCA_017303535.1 Planctomycetota bacterium | reverse complement strand
GCTCGAAGCCGTGCCAGAGCGTATCTTCATTCAGTTCGCCCGGCTTGGTCGGGTCGTAACGCACGCCGAGCAAGTCGTAGACCGTGTTCTGATACTCTTTGCGACTTAATCGATAGTGGACAACGGCCGGGCGTGCCGCCATTCGTGCCGCCCGGCCTTCCTTCAGCCGTGCATCGAGACCCGTGACGAATGCCGAAATTTCCGCTTGCGAGGGCTGCTGTTCCGTATCGGGAGGCATTTCGCCGCTGTTGATTTTATCAAGCACCTCGGCCCAATGATGCGTGTCAATACCTGCCTTGAAATCGCGCGAGAGCTGATCGATCCGCAGATCTCCCTCTTCCTTCTCAGGTCCGTGGCAGCGAACACAGTGCTTTTGAAGAAACGTGTCAAATGGTTCGGCGCCGTCGGCAACGTTTAGCCGGACAAGACATAAGGCGGCGACCAGCGACGCAAATCGCAAGCAGTTGCAGACGGCGGAAGCAAATTTCATGCAGCAAGACCTTCGTATCTTTCTGATCAGACCATTGATCGAGGGCGGCAGCGATGGCAAAGCCTTTACCGTCGGACGCTTTATGAGTTCGAGCCGGACGCCGCCGGGTCGCCTCGATCACATGACGAAAAGTTTAAACAGCGGATGTATTAGCAGCGACTAAGGTACGGCGTTGATGAGAAAGGCTGCCGGCGACTTGGGGTATCAAGGCAGCGACTCAATACGGCGGTGGAGTTGAGGCGAGTTTGGTTGAGGCGAGTTCGGCGGTGCGGAGTGACGGTCGGGGCGCGACTGTTGTTTAATTGTACTATGGAAACCGACCGCGGGCACCCGGTCGACCATGCCGGTTGTCGGACGGTCAAACCGCGAATGTCGACGGCCGCACCTGCGTTGCTCGTTACGCTCCATACTACCAGGCCGTTCCGGGCGCGCGATTGAGACAATCGGCACTCACTTACCGTCGATTGGCCGGCGCCGGCCTGACGGGGCGTCTTTACAAAATCCTTGCGCGAACGCTAACGCTTCTTACGCCGGTTTTATCTTGGTGTCTCTAAGATTCGTTCGATGGGGATGAACGCCGTCGTTCATCGCTGCTCGCGAATGAGGGAAGCGATCGTGGATTTTCTTTTTCTATGTGTCGTGCTCGTATTGGCGCTGGCGAACTTTGGCCTGACGGCGGGCTGCGATTGGCTGCGAGGGTAAGCAAATGAGTTACATCGAAATGTTGGCCGTCGGAGCCGCTTGCGGGCTCTTTCTCTACATCGCGTTTGCGATTCTCTTTCCGGAGCATCTGGCATGAACGCCGCTTGGTTGGAGATCGTCGCGTATCTGGTCGTCCTTCTGGCGGCGGTCAAGCCGCTCGGCTGGTACATGGCGAGGGTTTACGAGGGTAAACGCTGCGGTCTCGATCGTCTGCTACGACCAATTGAAACCGGCCTGTATCGGCTGGCGGGCGTTCGTTTCGACGACGGAATGACGTGGCGTCGTTACGCCATAGCGTTGCTGATGTTCAACCTGCTCGGGCTTCTCGCCGTTTACGCCCTGCAACGCTTGCAATTCGTGCTGCCGTTGAACCCGCAAGGGCTGTCCGGCGTTGCCCCGGACTTGGCTTTCAATACGGCCGTGAGCTTCGCGACGAATACGAATTGGCAAGCCTACAGCGGTGAAACCACGCTGAGCTATCTAACGCAGATGCTCGGCTTGGCCGTGCAGAATTTTGTTTCCGCCGCCACCGGCATGGCGGTGCTTGTCGCTTTCGCGCGAGGAATCGCGGCAGGATCCGTACGAACAATCGGAAACTTCTGGATCGACCTCACGCGCGGCACGCTCTATGTGTTGCTACCGCTGTCGATCGTGCTCGCCGTGTTGCTCGTTTCGCAAGGAGTCGTGCAGTCGTTCGCAGGCGCCCGTGAAGTCGCCTTGCTTGAGCCGACAATAGACGTCGATGGAAGCACCGTCGCGACGCAGACCATTCCGCTTGGGCCGGCGGCCTCGCAGATTGCGATCAAGCAACTCGGCACCAACGGCGGCGGCTTCTTCGGCGTCAATTCGGCGCATCCGCTGGAGAATCCCACGCCGCTGAGCAACTTTCTGCAAGTAGTCGCCATTTTGCTTATTCCGGCGTCGCTTTGTTACACGTTCGGCCTCCTGGTGAATGACGTTCGCCAAGGTTGGGCGCTCTTGGCCGTGATGCTGGTGCTCTTCGTGCCGCTGGTGTTTGCTTGTGCGGCGGCGGAACAGTACGGCAATCCGCGATTAACGACGGCGGGCGTCGACCAAATCGCATCGCTCGCGCAGAGCGGCGGAAATATGGAAGGCAAGGAAGTTCGCTTTGGCGCCGTTTCTTCAGCGTTGTGGGCGACGGCGACGACGGCCGCCTCCAACGGCAGCGTCAATGCGATGCATGATTCCTTCACTCCGCTCGGCGGCTTGATTCCGATGTGGCTGATGCAACTCGGCGAGGTCGTCTTCGGCGGCGTCGGCAGCGGACTCTACGGACTGCTGATCTTCGCGCTGCTCGCCGTCTTCGTCGCCGGGCTAATGATCGGCCGAACGCCGGAGTACCTCGGGAAGAAAATCGAAGTATTTGAAATGAAAATGGTCGCACTCGTCGTGCTCATTCCTCCGCTGCTCGTCTTGGGCGGAACGGCCGCGGCCGTCATGACCGATGCGGGCCGCTCGGCCGTCTCGAATCCCGGTCCGCATGGGTTTAGTCAGGTCCTGTATGCCTTTTCGTCGGCGGGCAACAACAACGGCAGTGCTTTCGCGGGCCTCGGCGTCAATGGCGTGTTCTACAACACCCTGCTCGGCGTAGCGATGTTCGCGGCGCGTTACTGGCTGATCGTGCCGGTATTGGCGATCGCCGGCTCATTGGCCGGCAAGAAACAAACTCCGTCCGGTTCGGGCACCTTACCGACGCACACGCCGCTGTTCGTATTAATGACGGCGGGCATCGTAATCCTCGTAGGCGCGCTGACGTTTGTGCCTGCGTTGGCCTTGGGGCCGATCGTCGAACATCTGCGGCTGTTTGCGAACTAGTACGATTTTTATTCAAGCCCTAGTCATGACATCGAAATCCGCTCGTCCGCTGTTTGACCCGCCGATTGTGCGTCGTGCCCTTCTCGATGCGCTGCAAAAGCTGAACCCGCGGCATCAGTGGCGCAACCCAGTGATGTTTACGGTGTTCGTCGGCAGTGTGCTGACTACGTTAATCTTCGTACAGTCGCTATCGGCGAACTCCGGTGAATCGCCGTGGTTTGTGCTGGGCGTCGCGCTTTGGCTTTGGTTTACCGTACTCTTCGCCAACTTCGCGGAAGCGATGGCCGAAGGACGCGGCAAGGCCCAGGCCGACACGTTGCGGCAAGCCCGGCGCGACGTCACGGCGAAGCTCCTCCGCGAACCGCGACGAGATTCGGCGCTCGCCGCCGTCGCCGCCTCAAGCCTGCGCAAAGGGGACGTCGTGCTCGTCGAAGCCGGCGATTTCATCCCGGCCGACGGCGAAGTCGTGGAAGGAATCGCCTCGGTGAACGAGAGCGCGATCACGGGCGAGAGCGCTCCGGTGATTCGTGAAAGCGGCGGCGATCGCTCGAGCGTTACCGGCGGCACCGTGGTCCTTTCCGACTGGCTCGTGGTGCGAATCGGGGCTAATCCCGGCGAGACGTTTCTTGATCGGATGATCGCGCTTGTGGAAGGAGCCAAGCGTCAAAAGACGCC
>JAFLCO010000050.1 GCA_017303535.1 Planctomycetota bacterium | reverse complement strand
ACAGTTCGGCCTATCGTACGTTCGTGAGTTTTTCCACCGGCGCAATGGTGTCCGGCGAAAAGGTGGTCGCTTTGGAAAAGCCGTCGATTACGTCGGGGCACGGTAGCACTTTTATTGATATGGCGTTCAACGTCAATCAATACAAAAGCAACTGGAACAATGAGTTCGTCGTCGTGGGCTTAGGCGGACCGTCGCCGATTAAGGGGGCAACAATTCAAGAATTGCCGCTCGTTCAATCGGCGAACCCGACTCAGTACTACGCACGACCGCTGCTCGTTTTCATGATCCCTTCGTCCACCGCGACGACGGGTTTTCCGGCGCAGTACGTGGGGTGCTTTCTGCCCGACGGAACCAGCCAACGCAGCAACGCCGCGAACTTTAATTCCGGTCAAGTGACCGCCAACTAACCCGAAGAGAGCGGTCTCCGGCGGCTTGGCAAAACTTTTGCGAAGCCGCCGCGAGGCCGAGTTTTACCGATGTACTTTCCTACGGTTTATCGTCCGGTGGCCGTCGGCAAACGCCGAGCTTCGGGGCTCACGCTCTTGGAGTTGGTCGTCGTCTTGGCGGTGCTCGTCGTCTTGGCGGGCATGCTCGTGCCGATTATCTCCGGGCTCGGCTACCAGACCAATGCGGCGACCAACGCCACGGTGGTCGACGAGGTCACGCGCTCCGTGCGGACTTATCACGCTCGGTTCGACGTGCAGCCCGACCGTTGGGATTCGCTGCTGACGTCGTCCGGAACGCCGTTTTCCAAACTTCACCCGGGCTTGGTGGGCGGCACACCTTCAGACTCTGCGCGAACGATCGTCAACGCCTCGGCTTTGGATCTCGACGCCCAACAAGCGGAGAGCCTTCGACTGGCGGGCATCAACACGCTCTACGATTCCGACGATTCCCAGGCGGCCAACGCCCCGAACACGACCCGCGCTCGGGTCGTCGCCGGTGGTGGCAAAGTCGTACTGCTTTCCAAGACCTCGGCCGGTGCTGCGAGAATTCTGCAAGATGCGACGGCCGTCGGCCAATCGCACGCCTCTTACCATGTGAATAACGAGTTTGTCCTGCTGGGGCTCGGCGGCGACTCGGCCTTGCGGGGCACGGTGGCGACGGAGGTGCCTCTCATCCAGTCGGCTGACCCACTGCACAACTACGCCCGGGTGATTTGTATTTACATGATCCCGCGAACCGGAGCAGCGGCATCGGATGTGTTTGCGGCCGTGTTCGTCGGCTGCCTTCTGCCCGACGGGACCAGTCGGAGCGACAACGTGGAGAGCTACAACAACACCCGCAGCGACGGCGGCTAGTTGCGGTGAACCGCTTAAAAAAATCGCGGAAAGACTGCGGTAATCCGTCTGAAATGATTTGCTAATGAAACTCAGTTACAATAAGATCGAAGATTCCAAAACGCGGAAAGGCGATCTAACTATGCGACGCGGACTGACCCTGCTGGAACTGGTGATGGTGGTTTCGATTCTGGCCGTACTCACGGCCATGATCGTGCCGGGGATGAACACCCAGAACGAGGAGACGCGGTTGGTCGTCGCTCGTAAGTCGTTGCAGGACTTGCGCGACACGATCGCCAATCGCTATCTGCCCGACATGGGCAAGCTGCCCCAGGCCCATGATTTGGACACCGTCCGGCTGAGCGACGCCGCCGGCATCCCCCAACTGCACTTCCTGTTCTTTAACCCCAATTCGTATGTCGCGAGTCACGCTCAAACCTATTCGGCGATGAGCGACTACAACACGACGACCCGGATGGGCTGGAACGGTCCCTATGTCACGACCTCGGCCGCAAAATATCCCGACATTACGACGCGCCGGTTTCCGAAAGACCCGAATAACGACGACACCTGGGCCGAGTGTGGATTCACGGCCAACTACGGCTACCTAAACGACCAAACGTTGAACGACCCGTGGGGGAGCCCCTTCGTGATTCGCTTCGTCGATCGGACGCGGGGCGCCAACACCGAGCGTGAATACTATCTGGTTTCCGCCGGCCCGAATCGTGTGCTGAACTTCGCGACTTGGACGCAGAACGCCAACGGCACAATGAACACGGGGGACGACCTCGCACTGTCGATCACCGTGCAGCAGCTTCCGTAGTCGTTGTTTTCCTGTTCTCGATCCGGCGGACACCCGACGATGTCGCAATTCCCAATGACCGACCACGCACCTCGCCGCGGCTTCACGCTGCTGGAGATGCTCGTCGTGCTGACGATCATGGCGGTGCTCACCACGGTTGCAGCACAGTCGCTGGAGCCGGTCGCGCAGAAGTCGCGGGCCGAGGCGACACAGCGCACGCTTGAGAATCTACGGTCAAGCCTATTGACTGTTACGCGCTCTCCCACGTCGACACTTGTGTCAGGTTTCTTGGCAGACATGCGCAGACTTCCGTCGTCGTGGTCCGAACTCTTTAGCGTCCCGCAAACGCTCGCGCCTGGGGAGCAATGGCGCGGGCCCTACATGCTCCCGCCTTCTTCTAATTCCACTACTATTCGGGACTCTTGGGACGTCGAGATTCGTCTGATTTCTTTCCCTACGCATGTTGAGTTGATTAGCAACGGCCCAGATCGTCAATTTGGTACGCCGGCCGCTGACGAAGACAATATTGAGGTAACAATTCCGACATCGGAACTTTCTGTCTCTCAATTGTTGGTTCGCTTGTATGGGGTTGATGCTCTGGGCAACGCCGTTGATATCAGCACGACCGAACCAAAAGTGACTTTGTCAGTTCCCAATGCAAATACCAATCCTCAAGCCGTGGCTACGGAACCTGAATCAATCGGTGCCCGCACGCGTGTTAAGAGATTCTCTCCTGAGGCGGGGCAATTTCTTCTCGGTACTTACGACATTTCGGTAACTGAAGCGGCGATTCCGACCGGACTTGACGGTGTCGCGTTAAATCCGACGGTGCGCATCGATGTTTTACCGGGCGGAACTCAAACTGTTGAAATTCTTATTTTTCGTGGCACTGCCGCTAGTCCTGCGGGAACAGGATCTGGCGAAGGTTCTGGAAGCAACTAGCGAGCCGCTACAATCGCCGTTTTCGAAATCAACTCTCCATGCTCCTTGGCCGCAGCACGACGCTTGTCGTTCTCACTCGCGATCGCTTGATCCGCGCCGACTTCGGCTCGGCCGGCGATGCTGCGCCGCGGGCTTTGTCGATCCGCGAACGTCCGCACATCGACGACCCGGCTACGCTCGTCGAGATGGCGCTGACCGCCGAGAAGCGGAAGCCGGGGCGCGTATTCGTGCTGTCGTCCGATGTTTGGGCGCATACGCTGTCGATGGCCACGGCGACGCTGCATGGCATGTCGCAGCCGGAGTTGCTGCAAGCCTTGTCGTTTGAAGCCGAGCCGCTTTCAGGCCTGAGCGCTTTCGAATCCGTGGCGGCCGCGGTGCCGCTGGGAGATTCGGCCGGGCAGCGGACGTTTTGGATGATCGGCGTCGCGTCGCTCGTGCGCGATCAAATCCAAGAAGCCGTTCGCGCGGCGGGCGGGAAGCTCGCAGGCATTTTACATCCGGGCGGCCTGCCGTACGTCATGGAAACGCCGCCGCCGGCCATGCCCGTGGGCCGCGTGGAGTTTTGGCCGAATGCGACGGTGCGCGTCGTCCCGCGCGACGGCGAGTTGAGCAAGTGCCGCATCGACGATTCGGGCGCGCCCTCGGCTTGGCTGGCGGCCGCCGATGCTTGGCGCGGTGAATCGGGCGCAAGTCGCACGACGGTGCTGCTTGCCGACGGCGACATTCCGGTCGACGCCGCGCCGGACGAATGTGCGTCACTGGCCGACGAAGAGCTGTTGCGATCATGGTTGGCCGGCTGGAATCGAGCGCTGGCGGAGAAGTCGCCGAAGGTGCCCGTCGTCGGTGCGGCTGTTCGGCCGCTCTCGAAGCAGCAACGCACGGCGATTGCCGGCATTCTCGGGGTGGTTGCTCTTGGCGTTTGCTACGCCCACACGCAGTATGTCGCTACGGAAACGGCGGCGCTGGCCGCGAAGCAAACCCGGTTAGAAGCGCCCGGTAAGGATCTGGCGCAGATCAAGCAACAAATCACGAAGCTCGAAACCGATCAGAAAAAGGCGCTTGAAGAAAGCCAAAAACTTGAAGCCGAAGTGCGGCACGTTGAAGAAGTTTTCGACGCTCATCGTCGCCGCTTGGCCGATTTACTGCGCCGCCTGGCCGACGACTCGTCGCACGATTGGGTGCTGCAGAAGATCGAAGGGACCGGTGCGGAGATCAAGCTGACCGGCACGACGATGCATCCGGAGCACATCAGCCTGCTGGCCGAAGGTATGTCGACCGACTTGGCGCGGCACGGCTGGACCGTCGAGCCGCCGATGCAAACGGCCCGCAACCTTTCCGACGACGGCGGTCCGTGGAAATTCGAACTTCGTTTGCGTGACTTGAATTCATTGCAACCCGTCGCCCCGACGCCGACGGGCACCAATCCCGCTCGGAGTACGATCGTCGGCATGCCTTAAACGGCCGGCCGCCTTTTTTGAGATCGCTCTTATGGAACAATCTTCTCGCGACAAAGTCTTGGCGATGCTGCTGCCGGCGATCCTCATCGGCTGCGGCTACTTCTTGCTTTTCAACAAGCAGAAAGACCTCGATGCGGCCCGCGCGGCTTACGACGCGGCGGCCCTCTCGGCGGTTGATCCCATGATGGTAGGCGTCGAGCGAATGAAGCTCGCCGAACTGAACGAGAAGGCAGGGGAGCTGAAGGAAGCCACGGCACAACTGACGCGCCGCCGCGAAGAGCTGGCGTCGCTCGGCAAGGCCGCGCCGATCATGCGGACCCAGGCCCTGCGGCGATTGTCGGCCATGCTTTGGGATCGCGGGCTATTTCCCTATGAAGAGTCGGCCGTTTCCGATAACTCGGCCAAGCTCTCGCCGTCGTTCGACGGCATCTTGAAGAAACTCGCGACCCCGCCGGCGACCGCGGCGAATCCGACGCCCGCTTTCGTTTCCGCCGTCGGCGGACCGGGCGGCGATCAACAACGCGTGTGGCGTGTTCGTTTCTACGGTCGCTATGCCGACGTGATGAAGATGCTCGAAGAGCTGCGCGATTCGAAGTCGCCGGTGATTCCGATCAGCCTCGACATGTCGGAAATGCGCACGGAAACCCAATGGCGAAGCTGGACGCTGCTCTTATGGATCTGAACGGCGCCGACCACCGCAACGGTTCTGCAGCCGACGAACCCTCGGCCGCGCAGCTGCTCGCACAATTGATGGAAGCTTGCGTTGCGCAGGACGCTTCCGATCTGCACATCGCTCCCGGGCTGCCGGCCTACTTGCGCGTTCACGGAATTCTTGAGCCGCAAGATGCGCATGGTCCGCTTTCGGCCGAAACGACCAGGGCGATGTCGGAAATCTTGATGCGCGGGTTCGACTCGTCGACGCTCGACACGACCGGCTCGGTAGACGGGGCGTTGACCGGCCCGAGCGACGTGCGGTTCCGCTTTAACGTCTTTCGCCGGCAAGGCGTGCTTTCGATCGCTCTGCGGCGATTGGAAGATCGTTTCCGTGAACTCTCGGAACTCGGCTTGCCGGACACGCTCTATGACCTTTGCACGCTGCCCGACGGTCTCGTGATCGTCGCCGGACCGACGGGCGCAGGCAAGAGCACCACGCTTGCCACGCTCATCGATCAGATCAACCGCACGCGGCGCGCACACATCGTCACCATCGAAGACCCGATCGAGTATCTGCATCGCTCGCAGATGAGCTTGGTCAACCAGCGCCAAGTGGGGCTGGATACGGGCGGTTTCAACGATGCATTGGTGGCCTCGTTGCGGCAAGACCCCGACGTGATCTTGGTCGGCGAAATTCGGGACCTGAACACGATTCGCACGGCCATCACCGCCGCGGAGACAGGCCACTTAGTTTTCACCACGGTTCACGCGGGCGACTGCGTCGGCACGGTCGAGCGATTGGTATCCGTCTTTCCCGCCGAAGAGCAAAACGGCATCCGTCGGCAGCTTTCGCTCGTGTTGCGGGCGATCATTGCCCAGCACCTGCTCGTGGCCGACGGCGAACGCGGCTTGCTGGAGCCCGCGGCCGACGGCACCGTTCGCCGCCGCCGCATTGTCGTCAGCGAAGTGCTCATGGCGACCGGCGCGGTAAACAATCTGATCGCCACAGGTAAAGCCTCGCAGATTTATTCCGCGATGGAATCCGGCGGCGCGGCGGGCATGCAAACGCTCGACGAAAGCCTGGCCCAATTGTGCCACGGGAAGTGGATCACCGATCAGACCGCGGCCGTGATGTCGCGCAATCCGGCCGTCGTGCGCGAGCGTGTGGCGCGGTTGCAGGTGCCACGCGGCCCGCACGTTCGGCAGACGGGAGTGTTTAAATGAGTATCGCCCCAGACAGCGGCTCTACCGAAAAGGCCTCGCCCGAAAAGCCTGCTGCCGACACCAAGCGGGCCTTGCTCGATATGGACCAAGTCCGCGTCGATCCGGCCTTCGCCTTGCGGTTGCCGCCGGCGCTCGCGCTGCGCCGAATGGTGTTGCCGTTCGCGGTGCTCGACGGCCAGGTGTACGTTGCGTGCGTGGATGAAAACGATCTCGGCGCGCTGCAGGCCGTGCAGCGAGTGTTCGACCAGCCGGTTTGCCCGCAACGCGCGGAGCCGGAATCGTTGAAGCGGGCGCTCGGCCGCATCTTCGGCGACGGCAAAAGCACCGCCCCCGTCATCGTGCCGACGCGCGGACGGATCGACCCTCGCCAAGCCGAAGCCGATTCAAAAGACTCGACTGCGCTTTGCGACGAACTCTTGCATGCCGCGATCGTGCGGCAGGCGTCCGACGTGCACATCGATCCCTACGAAGAAAGCCTGCAAGTCCGCTTTCGCGTCGACGGCCAGCTTGAGCGCTACCGCAAGTTGCCGATCGCCCTACACACGAGTCTCGTGAGCCGATTCAAAGTTCTCAGCGGCATGGACATCGCCGAGAAGCGAGCCCCGCAAGACGGCCGGTTCTCGCATAAGTCGGCGCAGAACGGGCAATCGGTCGACGTCCGGGTGGCGACGCTGCCGACGAAGTACGGCGAGCGGATGACGCTGCGGTTGCTCGCGATGCAAACCGAATCGCTCACGCTCGAACGGCTCGGCATGTTCGAGCGCGATCTACGCCACTTCGAAGACGCGATCGCCAAGCCGCACGGCATGATCCTGCTTACCGGCCCCACGGGCAGCGGCAAAACGACCACGCTCTACGCGGCCCTGCGGCGTCTTACGGCGCAGGAAGAATGGAACATCGTCACGATCGAAGACCCGATCGAGTACGGCATCCCCGGCGTCGCACAGGTCGAAGTCGATTCGGCCGACAAGGTCAGCTTCGGCAAGGCGCTGCGGAGCGTGCTGCGGCATGATCCGGATATCGTCATGATCGGCGAAATTCGCGATCGCGAAACGGCCGACGTCGCGATCAAAGCGTCGCTGACCGGTCACTTGGTGCTGAGCACGCTGCACACCAACAGCGCGGCGAGCGTCATCACCCGGCTCAGCGATATGGGAGTCGACCGCTACCTCACGGCCGCCACCGTTCGGTTGGCCGTCGCCCAACGATTGGTGCGTCGCCTCTGCTCACATTGCCGCAAGCCTCGCGAACTGACGATGGCCGAAGCCGTCGCGCTGGATCGGGCCGATCAGGCGGGCGCGACGGTTTACGAAGCCGCCGGCTGCATGTACTGCGCGAACCGCGGTTATGCGGGCCGTTTGGGGGTATTCGAACTGTTGCCGGTCGACGAAGATTTGGCCCGTAAGATCGCCGACGGCGCCGAAGAAGCGGAGATCGCTCAACATGCCCGCGCAAAGGGCGTGCCGCGGCTGACCGACGACACGTTTGAAAAGCTCACCAAGGGGCTGACGACCGTGAAAGAAGCGCTCAGCGCGGTGACGGTTTGGTAGTGACGCATGAGTTCAGAACGCGCCGGGCAAGCCCGGCGGCTAAACGTGGTAGACCGAGTGACTTCATCCTTCCTTCCTCTAGCTCCTAGCGTCTAGCGCCTGCCCAAATGCCTACCTTCCACTTCCGAGCGCGAGACAACGCCGGACGCCCGCACCAAGGGCGCGTGGAAGCGGCGTCGGCGGCCTTGGCCGTGCAAAATTTGCGGCAACGCGGCTGGATGCCGGTCGACGTCAAGCAGGGGGAAGCGGAGTTCTCGCTCAACGACTTGGCGCAGAAGCTGAATCCCTTCGAGCATTTGCCGCCGCGCAGCGTCGATATCGAACTGAGCTGCAAGCAGATGGCCGTCATGCTCCGCGGCGGGCTTACGCTACTAACAGCCTTGCAGTCGGTCTCGAAGCAAGCCAATCGCGCGACGTTGCGACGGCTGTGGGAGCGCACCGCGGCCCGCATTCAAGAAGGGGCGGGCTTCGCCGAGGCGATGCAGGAGACCGGCTCACTGCCGCCGCTGTTGATTCAGCTCACGCGCGTCGGCGAACAAACGGGCAGCTTGGAACAAGCGGTCGAGCGGGCCGCCGATACTCTGGAGCGGCGCCGCAACTTGCGCAGTCAGCTGATCATGGCCCTCTCGTATCCGACGCTGGTGTTGATAGCGTCGATCGGCGTGACGGCGTTTATGGTCGTCGGCGTCATTCCGAAGTTGAAAAACTTCTTGGAAGGGATGGGTCGCAAGCTGCCTGCGATGACGCAATTTCTCGTCGACCTCTCCGACGGGACCCGGATGTATCTGCCGCACATCGCCGGTGGGTTGTTGATATTGACCGTCGGGTTCATCGCCCTATACTGCAGCCCCTTCGGCCGCTTGGCCATCGACCGAACCGCGTTGCGAGTTCCCGTCATCGGGCACTTGTTTCGCTTGGCCGGTACGGCCTCGTTTGCTCGCGCACTGGGAATCTTGGTGCGCAGCGGCATCACGCTGCTCGAAGGGCTCCGCACCGCGGAAGAACTCCTGAACAATCGCTACCTAGCCGGCCGTGTCAGCGCGGCGCGCCAGGCTGTGATGCAAGGAGGCACGCTAGCCGAACCGCTCGCGGCCGACCATGCATTTACGCCGATGTTGGCGCGGATGGTCGCCGTCGGCGAGTCGGCCGGTACGATCGACGAAGTTCTCGACGAGGTCGCGCGATTCCATGAGTCTCAACTTCAATCGGCCATCCGCCGGCTCAGCGCCATCATTGAGCCGTGCATTATCGTGGTCGTCGGCGGCATCGTCGGCTTCGTCTACATCGCATTTTTCATGGCCTTGTTCTCGGCCGGAGGCGCGTAAGATGCTTCGCTCTCTGCTTGTGGTGGCGATCGCTTTTTCCGCGGCAGTTTATGAGAACGAAGCCGCGGCTCAGCAAACCTTGCCCTCAGGTTCGGCCGCCGCCGCTCAACCGCCGTTGCCTCCGCCGGCCGCCGGCAAACCGCCGGCCGCCGGCACTTTGCGACTGGCCGATCCTTCCGGATTGCCTCCGGCGGCGCCTTCGTACGATGCCGGCACCTCTCGAACCTCGCGCTCCGGCACCGGCGGCGCACCTGCCGTCGCCGATCCGACGATGCCCTCGCCGGCCCTGCGCGACCTTATCGAACAAGGCTCCGGCAACCGTACCCCCGGTGTGGCCCCTCCCCAACCGCAGGGCGTTCCCGAAATCAGTATTCGCGCCAGAGTCTTTGCGCGGGATAAACCGGCCGTGGCCGTGCTGGAAGTGGGCGGTCGACCGCTGACCGTGCGCAAAGATTCCGAGATCCACATCCCGGGTACCGCCGATCAGCCGACCGGCCTGCAACTGAAGGTCATTGAATTGAGCCCGACGGAGCTCCGCCTCGAAGTCTTAAAACGCAACCAAATCATCTCGCTGAACTGACGATTTCGGCAGGTGATACGTCGGCCGCACGGATCCGCGGCCGCAGTAGGAAGAGTCCATGGACGGACGCCTGAGTTCGACATCTCGACGCACTTCGCGCACGACGCCGGCGGCTTCGATCTATTCGTCGCTGCTGTTTGTCGTTTTCGCGTCTTCGCTCGCGCTCGCTCAAGAAGCGGCGCCCCCTGCTCCGCCGACGCTCGACATCGTCCCGGCTGACGCTGTTCCCGCCGACGTTATTCCGGCCGACGCCTTACCTGCAGGCGATGCGGCGCCTGCCGACGGCGCGCTGCCGACGGTCGTGGGCGAAGAAGTCGTACCTCCCGGCCAAGCGACGGCGGTAACTCCTCCGCGCCCCGGCGGTTCCAGCGAGATCGCGCCGTCGCCGCTGTTGGACTTGGTCGAGTTTCGCCGGATGCCGCTCGGCGACGCCATGCGGGTCCTGAGCGATCAGTCGGGCCTAAAAATCGTGCCGTCGGCGCAAGCCGCCGACCAGGTAATTTCGTTGTACTTGCAGAACGTCGAAGCGCTCGTGGCGATTGATTCGCTCACGAAAGCCAACAATCTCTTCTATCGCCAAGACCGCTCCAGCGGCATCGTCCGCATCTACACGACGGAAGAATACGACGCCGACGTCAACAGTTTTCGCGAAGAGAAGACCGAGGTCTTCACGCTGCTCTATCCGAATCCCGTCGATGTGGCGATCGCCATTCAGAGCCTGTTCGGCTCGCGCGTGCAGCTCAATTACATGGGGATGATGGTCGGCGATTCGCTCACGAGCCAAGACTTGCAGCAACGCTTTAGCCGCTTCTCTCTCGTGCAGGCGTTCAATCAACAAGCCGGCCTCACCGGGGGCGGCCAAACCGGCGGCGTCGGCGGCATCGGCGGGACCGGCTCGTTTAGCGGCGCCGGCGGCGGCTTTGGAACCGGCGGACTCGGCGGCATCGGTGGTTTCGGCGGCGGTGGTATCGGCGGCATCGGCGGAGGAACCGGTGGGTTCGGCGGCGGCTTCGGCGGCCAAGGCTTCGGTCAAAACTTTGCCGGCGAGGAAGTCATCCCCGTCCAACCGCTCGACGATCTCACGCCCGAACAGATCCAACGCTTGGAGTTGGCCCGCACCGACGCCTCGGCTACGGATCGCGCGGCCATCGACGAACTGCTCCGTTCGAGACAGGCCCGGATCTACGTCACGGTGATTCGCCGCAACAACCAAGTCGTGGTCCGCACGGGCGACGAGCAGATCATGGCCCGCATCCGCGAGTTGATCCAAACGCTCGACGTGCCGACGCCGCTGGTGCTGCTCGAGGTCAAAGTTATGCAGTTGGACCTCGGCGACCAGTTCACCAGCGTCTTTGACTGGGAATTCTCCAATGCCAATACCTTTGCAGCAGGCTTTACCGCCGGAAACATCCTGGCTCCGGCCACGGACGTGCTATCCGACGCCGCGCGGCGCAACAGCCAACAAGGCATCGGCTTTCCGCGTAGCACCTTCCCGGCCACTCTCGGTGCAGGCCAAGCCGGCCCGACCGATCGCGACCTGACGTTTCAATACGTCGACGCCAACTTCCGAGCCCGCATCCAACTGCTGGAAAACAACAACCGCACGACCAACTTGGCGACGCCTCTGCTGCTGACCGCCAACAACGAAGTGAGCCATATCTTCATCGGCCAGCAAGTGCCGCTCGTGGTCGGCTACACGCAGTCGGGGGCCGTGGCCAACGTCGGCGGGACGACGTCGATCCAGCCGTCGCCGCAAACGCAGCTCACGCAAGTCGGCCAAGGTCTCTTGGTCACGCCCAACATTAACGCCGACCGCAGCGTGACTCTTCGCGTGTCGCAACAAAACTCCCGCGTCATTCCCAACGGCGCAACGATCCCGCTCATCAACGCGCTCGGTCAGCCGATCGCACAGCCGATCGACGTCTTGGATACGGCCGTCGTCTCCGGTACGATCGTCGCCAAAGACGGCCTCGCCGTGGCCATTGGCGGTTTGATTCAGGAAGACCTGTTCGACGCCCGCGAAGAAGTGCCGGTGCTCGGCAAGCTGCCGGTGATCGGATATCTGTTTCGCCGCCAGCAAACGAATCGCACGCGGACGGAACTCGTGATCATGATTCGCCCGTACGTCTTCAACACGCCGGCCGAATCGGCTGCGCTCAACAGCGACCTGCTCCGCGAACTTAGCCTGCACCCCAGCGCACCGGAAGGAGTCGGCACACTCAATGCCTTCACGCCGCCGGAAGTGCTGCGAGCCAACCCGCCGGTCAACAAGCTCCAGCAAGTGCTGCGGTTGCACAGCCTTTATCCGAAGACCTACTAACGCTTTGTCGGCCTTCGACCCAACATACTCCGCACCGGCGACGCACCATGCGAACGATTCTGCTGCTCACGTTGGCCATCGTCTTCACGACCTCGGGCTGCTTCACCTCGAACACCCCGCAAGATTGGAGCGCGCTGCTCAAACCGGGCAGCGACGAAAAGGATAAGAGTAAACTCAAAGGCGCGCCGAAGCTCGACATCGTCGGGCAAAGCCTCGGTAACAGCCAAGAAGTCTCGCTCTCGGCCAACGATTTGCTCTCGCGCGTCGCCGCGATGGTCGGCGAACAGCGTTTCACGTCGGCGGCCCGAACGGTC
Organism: Planctomycetota bacterium; assembly: GCA_017303535.1. Taxonomy (GTDB): domain Bacteria; phylum Planctomycetota; class Planctomycetia; order Pirellulales; family PNKZ01; genus PNKZ01. The sequence goes on along the minus strand of JAFLCO010000050.1, from coordinate 9,733 downwards.
CAGCGTCATCCGGACGCGGCCCTAGAATGGCTCCGCGCCGACGGCACCGCGCCCAACCGCGAAGCCGCCGAACTCATCGCCCGCGTGCACGATCGACAATGCCTTGGCTCCGACGCCATTCAAACCTGGGATCAGCTCACGGCCGATCGCATCACGAACCCTGCGAAATACCACGAATACCGCGAAGCTCGTCAGCGTTTTGAAAGTTCGTTGCCGAAGGGGCAGGTCGACTTCGCGCTCGACCAGAAGCTTGCCGAACTCGCGGCCGATCTGAAATCGCCGCTACTGGAAATTGACGCTTTGCAACTCGAGGGCACCGCTCACATGTTGAACGAGCGACCGCTCGAGGCGGTCGCGATGTTCGACCGGGCGGCGACGATCGCCGCGCGAATTAGCCCGTACCAAGCGACGTATCTACTATTGCTACGAAGCGATGCCGAGCGCCGCGCCGGCGACTATGCGAAGGCCGACGCCACCTGGAATCAGGCCGTCGCCCAAGCCGGGCGGATGCTGATCGCCGAACATCCGGTGATGGATCCGGTCCTCTGGGAACGGCTCGGCTATCTGCGACCGATTGAGCAGGCTTGGCCGCTGGAGGTCATTCACCAACTGCACCGGGCCGATCCGCTGCCGGGCATCGAACTGCCGGACGCCTCGGTCGCGCTCACTTCCGACAGTCCGACGAACCCGGCCGTCGCGGAGACCGTGATTTGGAACGCCGTCGGTCGTTGGTACTTGGATCGCAATCATTCGCAGTCGGCGCTCGTCGCTTTCAAACGGGCCGAATCGGCCGCCACGACCGGGCGGGCCCAGCAGTGGCTTCGCCTTCGCCAAGCCCGCTCGCTCGTGCAACTCGATCAGACCGGTCCGGCGACGGCGATCCTCGTATCGCTGGCCACCGACAAAGCCTCGGCCGCCAACGCCGCCGCCCATTGCGTGCTCGGCAGCTTGCGACTGAAGAACGGTCAACTTCAGCAAGGGCTCGGGCTCTTGCGTAAAGGCATCGAACGCGACGGCAACGACTGGCCGCAACGTGCCGAAGCCGAAGCCGATCTGGGACTGGCGTTCTTGATGAGTGGCGAAAAGACGCAAGGCCTCCGCTATTTGCATCAAGCCCAACAACGCTTCTCGGCCCAAGGCGACTTCGAAGGCCTCGCGCTGGCCCTCGAAAATGAAATCGCGTTCCTCGAAAACAGCGACGGCAAAGCCGACGCTCGCGCGGTGAAGGAACGCCTCACGGAAATGGAACGCGGGCGGTAGTGCTTGAAGCGGCACTGGTGGACAAGCCACCAGTGGCACCCCAGCGACAACGCTTTACGCCTGCCGTTCGTCCGGGTGCGGCGGTTCGATCAGGTCGCGGGCTACCGGCGGAATCTCGCGCGGGGCCGTCGATGAATATCGCCGCGCGTCGGTGCCCGGCACGAGCCACGGGCCCGGTGAGTGTGCATCGACGATCTGCTTGAGTTCCGCGCCGTCAATCACTTCCTTCTCCAGGACGCGTTCGGCGATGGCCGTCAGTGCCGCCTTGCGCGCGGTCAGGATGTGCCGTGTCCGTTCGGTCGCTTCGGCGATGATTCGTTTCACTTCTTCATCGATCTCGCGAGCTGTGTGCTCGCTGATCGTATGGTCGGAGCCCATATCGCGGCTGCTCGCCAAGAACGGCGAACGGCTGCTCGATCGGTAAGTCACACGGCCTAAGCGGCTCATGCCGAAGTCCATCACCATGGCCCGGGCGATGCCGGAGGCCCGCTCCAAGTCGTTTTGAGCGCCCGTCGAAACGTCGTTGAAAATCATTTCTTCGGTGATCGTGCCGGCCAGGAGAATCTGCAAGTAGCTCTCAAGTTCGGCATGCGTCGTCATATAGCGGTCTTCTTCCGGCCGCATCATCACGCTCGCCAGCGCCCCAATGCCGCGCGGGATGATCGAAACGCGATGCACGGGCGCGGTGTTCGGCAGCGACACGGCCGCCAACGCGTGGCCGGCTTCGTGATAGGCCATGCGTTGCTTTTCGTCGGCCTGAATCACGCGGTGCTTCTTCTCCATGCCCGCCGTCACGCGGTCAATCCCTTCGTTGAAATCGTCCATACCGACGGCGCTCTTTCCCTTACGCGCGGCCAGCAGCGCCGATTCGTTTACGAGGTTCGCCAAATCGGCGCCGGCCAAGCCCGAGGTCACCTTTGCCACGGTCTTCAAATCGACCGTTTCATCCAGCTTAACTCCGTGCACGTGCACGTTGAGAATCTTCTCGCGACCGCGAACGTCCGGCCGATCGACGACCACCTGCCGATCGAAACGGCCCGGCCGCATCAAAGCCGGGTCAAGCGTTTCCGGCCGGTTCGTGGCGGCCAGCACGATCACGCCCGAGTTCGATCCGAAGCCGTCCATTTCCACGAGCAGCGCGTTGAGCGTTTGTTCGCGCTCGTCGTTGCCGCCGACGATGTTGCCGCCGCGCGTCTTACCCAAGGCATCGAGTTCGTCGATGAAGATAATGCACGGGGCCTTGGCCTCGGCTTGTTGAAACATATCGCGAACCCGCGCCGCACCGACGCCGACGAACATTTCGACGAAATCGCTACCCGAAAGGCTGAAGAACGGCACGCCCGCCTCGCCGGCAATGGCCTTGGCGAGCAACGTCTTGCCGGTGCCCGGCGGACCGATGAGCAGCACGCCCTTGGGGATGCGAGCGCCCAGCCGTTGAAACTTCTCGGGCGACTTGAGGAACTCGACGACTTCGCGAAGTTCTTCAACCGCTTCGTCGATGCCGGCCACGTCTTCAAACGTCACGCCGATATCTTCTTGGGCGTACATCTTGCCGCGGCTGCGGCCGAACGACATCGGCGAGCCCGCGCCATTTAGGCGGCGCATCGCGATCATCAAGATCGTGACCATGATCGCGGTGACGACGAGCATCGGTACCCATTGGCTGTATTTGCTCGGAGCCCCCTCGGCGCTGACGTCGCGGAAACCGTGCTCGATCAGAAGTTGCATCAACGCGCCGTTGTCGTTCTCAAAGCCGAAGCGGCCGGTGCGGAACTTCACGTTCGGCTCAGCCGCCGCTTTGCCGGTCCCTTCGACGACTTCCATCGTCACGGTGCCGGTCACTTCCATCGGCGTGACTTTGATCTTCGCCAAGTCGCTGAACCGCACGACGCGCTGCCGGCCCGGCTGCTCCTCGGTGACGATGTCGATATATCGCGACGGCTTCTTCACGGGAGGCGGGGCTGAAGCGCCGGCCTTCACCGCGGTCGGAGTTTCTTTAGATTTGGCGTCGTCCTCGTCGGCGGCCTTCGCGTCGGCCGCGGACTTCGTCGAAGTCGCCTCTTCGGCATCGGCGGCTTTCTTCGTGTCGTCGGCTTGGGGCGCGCCCGTCGGCACGGCGGGTTCGACCGGCGCCGCCGCCGTGTCGAGTTCCGGATTCCCCTGCTTAATCAGCCTCAGGAGTTCCAAATAAGGGAGTTCCACCTCTTGGCCGGGCCGCACGAAGAGGAACGAAAAGGCGAAGAATCCCACCAGCGCGATGACGATCCACACGAGGACCGAGGCCCCCTGCGTAGGCTTCTTTTCCGGGGGTGTGGGACGCTCTTTCGACGGGCTTTCCATGCGTTAATTCACTCTACCGGCTGGGGAGTTCGGGCGCTGACTTGCTATTGTAACACGACGTCGACTCTCGGGCGGGCCTGCCGGCTTGGGTTGTCCCGATTTCGCTCAATCCCTAAAATGCCTCGGATTCGGCGGAACTCGCGTCGTCACTTGATATTAGTGCGACGGCCAAGCTCGTGATCGCGCTCGGTGGAAGCCGCGCCGCTCGGTCGGCCTGCGGCGATCTGACGCCGGCGACACTTCCCGTCTCCCGTCGTTGCCACCACCGCGTTCGCCTCGCCCTTCGCCGCTCCTCCTCCGCCTCCCCGTATGACCTCCAAGCCGAAAAACGTCGCCGTCCTAGGTTCGACGGGGAGCATCGGCCGCAACGCCCTGGAAGTCATCGCCGCCTCGCAAGGGGCTCTGCAGGCCACGGTCCTTTCGGCCTACTCCAACGCCGAATTGCTGCTTCGCCAAGCCGTGCAATTCCGCCCGCGGTTCGTCGTGGCCGTTGATCCGGTCGCCGCGGCTTCGGTCGATTGGTCGGGCCTTCCGCCAGATTGCACCTTGCTCACCGGCCCGGAAGCGCTGGTCGAAGCCGTTCGCTCGCCCGATGTCGAAGTCGTTCTCACGGCCATCGTCGGTCGCGCCGGGCTCGAAGGCACTTGGGCCGCGATCGAGGCCGGCAAGACCATCGCCCTGGCCAACAAAGAGACGCTGGTCGTCGCCGGAGCCCTGGCCACGAAGCTCGCCGCCGACCGCAAGGTGCCGATTCTCCCGGTCGACAGCGAACACTCGGCCATCTTCCAAGCCCTCCAATCCGGCCGCCGCAACGAACTCCGTCGCATCGTCCTTACCGCGAGCGGCGGGCCGTTTCGGAATTACACGCCGGAGCAACTGGCCGCCGTCACCGTGGCCGACGCCCTGGCGCACCCCACCTGGAACATGGGGCGGAAGATTACGATCGACTCGGCAACCATGATGAACAAGGCGCTGGAGATCATCGAAGCCCGCTGGCTCTTCGATCTCGGGCCGGAACAAATCGGCGTCGTGGTCCATCCGCAATCGGTCGTGCATTCGATGGTCGAATGGATCGACGGCTCCGTAATCGGCCAAATGAGCCCGCCCGATATGAAGCTGCCGATTCAGTACGCCCTCACTTATCCCGAGCGGGTCGCCGGTCCGGCCGCCAAAATCGATTGGACCCAAACGCAAACCCTAGAATTCTTTCCGCCGGATTTCGCCCGCTTCCCGGCTTTAGAGCTAGGCTTGGAAGCGGCCCGTACAGGCGGTACGACCGGCGCGGTGCTCAACGCCGCCAACGAAGCGGCCGTCGCGCAGTTTTTGGCCGGCGAAATCGCCTTCACCGACATCGTGCCGGCCTGTCGCGCCGTGCTCGACCAACACACATTCGAACCGTGCCCGACGCTCGAGCGTTTGCTTGAGCTTGATCGCTGGGCTCGTCAGGAGATATCGACTTGGATCTGTCACTAATCGCCGCCTTCACCATCGACTGGTCTTGGTGGGGCAACTTGGCTCAGGGCATCCTCGCGCTCGGGCTGGTGATCCTCATCCATGAGTTCGGCCACTTCGCGGCGGCCAAGCTCTGCGGCGTCAAAGTCGAAAAGTTCTACATCGGCTTCGATCCCTACGGCCTCAGGCTCTTCCGCTTCCGCTACGGCGAAACGGAGTACGGCATCGGCGCGATTCCGCTCGGCGGCTACGTCTACATGCTCGGCCAAACCGATAACCCCGGCAAACAAGCCGAAGAAGCCGAACGGGCCCGCGCCGCGGCGGCACATGGCGAAGCCGTCGATCCGGAAGCGGCCGCCGTTTGGGACCCGCGCAGCTACCCGGCTCAGACGGTTCCGGAACGAATGCTCATCATCTCGGCCGGCGTCATCTTAAACGCCGTCACCGCGTTCTTCTTCGCGACTTTCGCGTACTTGCTCGGCACCGATTTCGTCTCGGCCAAAGTCTACGAGACCGCGCCGGGCACGCCGGCGTGGGAACAAAGCCTCGGCGGCGGCGCCGACTTCACGCGCATCGGCGACGTCCGCAACCCGCGCTGGGACGTCGACCTCCGGGCCCGCGTCATGCTGGCAGACTTGAAGAAAGGCCTGCCTGCCGAACTCAAGCGCGACGGCAAAACCGAAGAGATCACGCTCCGTCCGCGCAAAGATCGCACCGATCGCCCGCCGACGATCGGCGTGCTGATGCCTCGCACGACCAAGCTGGCGACGATCCCCAAAGCCACGACGCTCAATCCCGATCGCATCCCGGCGTACTACGGCAGCGCAGCCTTCACGGCCTCGCCGAAGTTCGCCTCGGGCGACGAAGTCGTGCGGATCAACGACGTGGAGATCAAGTCGTACGACGATGTCCTACGCGCCGAAGCTCTGCACGCAGGTGAACCGCTCACGGTTGTCGTCCGTCGTAGCGAACCGCAGCCGGAAGGTTCGACGACCGCGCCACCATCGAAGGAACTCACCATTACCGTCGCGCCGGTCAAGCTCCGCGAACTTGGCTTGGCGATGGAAGTCGGGCCGATCACGGGCGTGCAAGACGGCTCGCCGGCCAAAGCCGCAGGCCTCGCCAAGGGCGACCTCCTCAAGACGATCAACGGCGAACCGATCGGCGACCCGCTCACGCTCGCCGAACGGCTCCGTCGCCGCCAACATGCCGAACCGACGAAAGAGTGGACGGTCGTCGTCGCGCGCACGGTCAATGGCAAGTCGGAAGACAAAACGTTTACGATCATGCCCCGCGCGGCCGATCGCAACGAATGGGGCTTCCGCGACAGTTCGCCGGTCTCCGTCCCGACGCTCGGCCTCGCCTTCCACGTGAAGTCCGCAGTCGCGGCGGTCGACGCCGGCGGACCGGCCGACAAAGCCGGCATCAAGCCCGGCGACAAGGTCGTGAGCTTCACGATCACGCCGCCGCAGATCGAAGGCGCCTCGAGCGAAATGCTCAAGCCGAATACCATCCCCTTCGCCGCCAAGGTCGGCGACGATCTGAATTGGCCCTACGCCGTTCTCTACGGTCTGCAAACGAAGCCGGCAGGCTCGAAAGTCACGCTCGAATTCGACGGCGGCAAGAAGGCGGAACTTACCCCGCGCGAATCGGCCGAGTTCTTTAATCCGGAACGTGGGCTGATCTTCGACGTCATGACGTTCGACCGCAAAGCGGACGATCTCGGCCAAGCGTTTCAATATGCCTGGACCGATACCCGCGACTCGCTCACGCAGGTCTACAGCTTCCTGCACGCGCTCTTCATCGGGCAGATTCCGGCGTCGAACGTCGGCGGCATCATCACCATCGCCGATCAGGCCGGCGCTTCGGCCGGCGCCGGGCTGCCGAAGCTGCTGCTGTTCCTCATGATGCTCAGTTGCAACCTCGCGGTGATCAACTTCCTGCCGTTCCCCGTGCTCGACGGCGGCCACATGGTGTTCCTCATCTACGAAGGCATCTTCCGCAAACCGCCGCCGGAGCGGCTGCACGGCTATCTCACGATGGTCGGCTTCTTCTGCCTGCTGGGCCTCATGCTCTTCGCCCTCGGCAACGACGTGATCCGCCTTTGGAAGTAGCGGAACGAGCGAAGGACTCACCACCCCACACAAGCCCCGAAGCGCAAGCGAGGGGGCACGCGCATTTCACCACAGAGGCACAGAGACACAGAGGGAGAGAGGCAAAAGAAATCAAGCTTTCGCTCCTCCGCCTTTCTCTGTGACTCTGTGTCTCTGTGGTTAACTTGATGCCCGCATCGCAGTCCGTATTCCTCTTCGACGCCGTCGGCACGCTCATTCATCCCGAACCGAGCGTCGCCGTCGCGTATCACGCCGCCGGCCTGCGACACGGCTCTTGTCTCGCGATCGACGAAGTTGACCGCCGCTTCCGCCGTGCCTTCGCCGCCGAAGAAGCGCTCGACGCCGCCTCCGGCTCGCTCCGCACCGATGAGGCTCGCGAGCTACGGCGTTGGCGTTCGATCGTCGCCGCGGTGTTCGACGACGTTCCGACCGCCGCTCACGAAGAACTGTTCCAAGACCTCTGGGATCACTTCGCTCGACCGACGTCGTGGCGGGCCTTCGACGATGCCGCTGCGACGCTCGAAGCTCTTCAACGCCGCGGTGCGACCATCGCCGTCGGCTCCAACTTCGACGCTCGCCTCGCCCCGATCGTCGCCGAACTCCTGCCGATGGTCCCGCCGGCGAACGTCTTTGCCTCGTCAACGCTCGGCTATCGCAAACCGGCTCCGGAGTTCTTCGCCGCCTGCCTGGCGAAGCTCGACCTTCGCGAACCCGGTGAATTGCTGATCGTCGGCGACGACGCGGACAACGACTTTTTCGGCCCCCGCAAACTCGGCTACCCCGCCCTGCTCCTCGACCGCCGCGATCGCCACAACGAAGTGACCGACCGAATCTCGTCGCTCGCGGACCTCTTCGAATCGACGTAAGTGCCGAAATGCTTGCGCGACTTACGACGAAAGCGCAAAACTGTTGCAATTACGACTGCGCACTCTTTTTGAAAAGAGTGCGCACCCTTAATTCCTAAGTACGTGGTGCGCACTTTTTCGCGCGCGAAGTGCGCACCCCGTGCTAAGTGTGCGCAGTGCGCGTCGACGTAAGTCCAAGTTCGCTTGCGCGACTTACGTCGATTGTTAGACGGCGTTGAGTCGTCCCTTCTCCCCTCGTGGGAGAAGGTGCGGCGAAGCCGCGGATGAGGGGGCGGACCCTCTCACGATCGCCGCAGTCACGCCGTCTTAGCCCCCGGCGAGTCGCCGGGGGCAGCGTGGCCCGAGTTGTGGCGTCGATCATTTAATCGACGCCGCCCCGGGCGACTCGCCCGGGGCTAAAACAAATAAGCCAAATTGCCAAAGAACCAACCCCGTATTTTCCACTTTTCCGGCCTCAATACAAATCGCTTTTTGGCCGGCGAACTGTTTCTCAAAGAACGTTCGTTCCCGCCAAAAACGCCGCGTCCGAAAAGTTTGTTTTTGGCCGCGCGTTCGCCGAGAATGGCGGGGCCTCGCAATTTCCGTCCCCACGTAAAAAATCGGCCCCATCATGGGTTGGCTCGTACTCGGCACGTTGTTGGGAGCGTTGCTCGGAGAACTGAGCATTCCGTGGCACCAGCATGGCTGGGAAAGCGAAGCCTACTATCCCTATCGAATCGTCTGCGGCGCGCTCATCGGTTTGGCCGTCGGGCTCCTCCTCGACTTCATCGGACAATACAACCGCCGCAAACGCGACGAGCGACGGAAGTCGCAAACATTCAAAACGGACATCCGGAGAAACTTCACATGACGCCGATCGCACCGGCCCGAACGCTTACGCCCGAGTTGCGTCGAAAAATTTCTCGCAATCAGATTCTGATCGTCGGCGCGTTCGTCGCCGTCGCCTGGGGGCTGTGGGCGCTGAAGTATTTCTTCAACATCGACTTCACAAAGAAGACGCTCGAGCACAAGGCGGCGGCCGACGCGGGCGGCGCGCTCTCGCAATGGTTCTGGATCGCCGCGGCGGTGACGGCCGGCGGCATTCCTTGGTGCTGGTGGACGACGCGCAAGAAGCTCCGCTTCGCCGAATTCGGCGTCGAAGTCTTCGGCACGATCACGTCGATCAAAGCCGGCCGCCACGGCCAAATGCCTGTTCGTTATTCGTACGAATACGACGGCCGAACGTACAACGGCGCCGTCGATCTCACCGCAGACGAAAATCACCCGCTCGCTCCGGGCGTCGCCGTTCACCTGCTCGTCGATCCGCAAAAACCGTCGAAATCGCTGCCGTACGACGAGGTCATGCCGGCGGGCGAATAGTGCGACCTTGACGCACGGCGCGCTCTCGTCTTAGCCCTCTGCGGCTCGCCGAGCAATAAGACTCATGAGAAGCCGGCCGGCTCGTCGGCAGGGTTCTCACGGCACCTGGTTTGCACTACTTTTATCTCTATCGCAACACATCGCACGTCGCACCAGGAGCACGCTATGCACGTTCAGGTCAAGTCGGGAAGCACCGTGTCTTTGAACAACGCTCGCCAAACGGAAATCGCCGGAGTCGTCGAGGCCGCGCTGGAGCGGTTTGCCGACCGTTTGACCGGCGTCGAGGTTTACTTGAGCGACGAGAATAGTCGGGCGAAGGACGGCGGTAACGACAAGCGGTGC